>JABJQE010000305.1 GCA_018663565.1 Phycisphaerae bacterium | reverse complement strand
ACTTCATGAACACCTCGCTGATCTCGGACCTGCTGTTATTCGTGGCGTATTGCAGAAACATAAGGCCAACACGCTAACGGCCATTTCGCAAGATGAGAGCGTCGTTACGCTTGCCCCAAAGATTTCCAGATCAATGGCGAAACTCAAGTTGTCAGCGGGTGCGGATACAGCGCGGAATCTGATCAACGGTTGCTCGCCTTGGCCAGGCGTCACAGTTTGGGTTGACGGACACCGGCTTCGCTTGCTTCAAGCCGATGAATCGGCCGAATCAGCGCCGCTCGGACGCATGAGTGAAGCGGGTCTACTGGGCTGTGAATCTGGAGCAATTCAACTCTTGTCCGTGCAGCCAGAAGGCGGCAAGCCAATGTCATTCGAGACATGGGCGCGAGGTTGCCGGTTCGACTGGCCAGCGCAATGTCTCTCGGAGGCTCCATGAAGTTTCCACGGACATTGTGGGATCTTCTGCGTGGACCAAGCCGGATGCCCGCTCAAGCGGCCTCGCCAACTCGGCGTCGAAAGCAAACTGCCCAACAGGATCGCTACGATCAGTTGGTTGATCAAATGAAAGCCACCTGGTCTATTCGTATCCACAAGTGGCGTAACAGCACCAGTGGCTGCGCCTGGGAGCTTCGTGATCGGCAAGGAGAGATCACACGCATGATTGAGGCGCCCTACCCACGCGGCCCCATGTCATGCGTGGTCTTTCTGCATGAGGTCGGGCATCACGCCATGGGCTTCAATTGCGGCCAGCCGCGGTGCATGGAAGAATATCTCGCGTGGGACTGGGCAATCAGAGAGATGACCGCCCGGGGGTTCAATGTGACCGATCGAGTTCGCACGCGGCGCGATGCAGCAATGCGATATGCGCTGCATAAGGCCGTGCGGCGGGGCATCAAACGCATTCCCCATGAACTCGTGCAGTGGCTTCCGGAGGGCGTTGAGGTCGCGACGATCTCATGAATATCGATCTGCTCGACTATGTATTGCCGCCCGATCTCATTGCGACGCATCCGGCGGACCCGCGAGACACGGCGCGACTGATGATTGTGCAGTGTGGAACGGGGCAGATTGAACATGTGACAGTGCGGGATATGGCAGAACGCTTTTGTTCGTCTGATCTGCTGGTACGAAACGACACGGCTGTGTTGGCCGCGCGGCTTATCGGGCAGCGGGCTTCAGAGGGCACCCGTGGAGGCGGCCGCGTCGAGGGACTATTTCTTTCGTCGCATGACAATGGCGACTGGTCTGTCATGCTTACAGCAGGCGGCAAGCTGACCGAAGGTGAGGTGATCACGCTCAACGGCGCTGGGTCCGAGCGGGCTACGCTTCGGCTGAAATCGAGGGAGGGTCGCTACTGGCGTGCTGCTGTTGAAGTGTGCGATTCGCCTGAAGCAGTGTTGTCGCAAATCGGGAGAACGCCGCTGCCTCCGTACATTCTCAAAGCCCGAAAGGCCCGTGGCGAGGTGGTTGACGAGCATGTCGATCGGGCGTGGTACCGGACTATTTTTGCCCGTTCCGATCGCATGGGTTCAGTTGCTGCGCCCACGGCTGGCTTGCACTTCACGCAGGAGATTGATGCTCGCATTGCCGAGATTGGGGTGCGACAGGCCGCTGTCACATTGGATGTGGGAGAGGGCACCTTCCGCCCGGTTACTGCCGCGTGTCTTGAAGATCACGATATGCACTTTGAGTCATGGCGTGTCGATGCAGATGCGGTTGAGATGCTTCGTAGGGGCCCGGCATGTGGAGGGCGGCTGATTGCGGTCGGAACCACAACAACCCGCGTTCTTGAATCGTTGCCTGTGGAATTGCCTGAAGGGCCGCTTAGCGGCGACACGGACCTGCTCATTGCCCCAGGACACGTGTTCCGCAGGGTCGATGGACTCTTAACTAATTTTCACTTGCCGCGGTCCACACTGCTCGCGCTCGTGGCAGCATTCACCGGGCTCGAATTGCTCCATGAGATCTACAGCATCGCCATTGAAGAGCGATACCGGTTCTACAGTTATGGTGATGCCATGTTGGTACTGCCGTGAACAGACAGTCGCTTGGATCTCTGCTTGAGGGGTTGAGTAGCTGCCCGCTGCGCGGCGCAGCAGATTGTGTTCCGAAGCGGCTCGTCGAAGACAGCAGGCAGGTGAAAGCCGGGGATGTGTTCCTTGCTCGCGGCGGGGAAGCAGTCGACGGTCGATCATTCATTGCGGCGGCCGAGGCTTCTGGAGCCGCAGTCATCTTGAGCGACGAGCACGGTTGCTCGGTTGCGTCGGGGCCAGCGATCCAGAGCTCGGCTCTCGCCTACGATGGAGCCGTCTTGGCTCACCGGCTAGCTGGAGACCCATCCGAGTCGCTCGCAGTTGTTGGCGTCACCGGAACCAATGGCAAGACGACGGTCAGCACAGTGCTCGCCGGAGTGCTTGGAGGCGACGGGGCGTGCGGACTACTCGGAGGCGTCTACAGAGATGATGGCAGAACTCGGCAATTCACACAGCTCACCACGCCTATGGCGTCTGAGGTCGCGATGTGGTTGTCAGATTCAATGGCCGGGGGATGCACACGGGCGGTGATGGAAGTCAGCAGTCACGCGCTGGCCCAGCAGCGGGTTGCTGGCGTGCGATACGCAGCGGCAATCTTTACGAATCTCAGCGGGGACCATCTCGATTATCACGGATCCATGGAAGACTACGCTCGCGCGAAGCGAACGCTCTTCGACAATCTTGATCACGATGCAGTGGCTGTTGTCAATGCGGATGATCCCGCAAGCGAAGACATGACGGCCGGTACGCGGGCTTCCGTGATTCGATGTGCGATCCATAACGGCGGGGAAGTGCACGGAACAATTCTTGAGTCGAACACCGGCGGATCTCGCGTGAATCTGTGTTCGCCATGGGGCGAGCGTGTCTTATGTGTTCCGTTTGTGGGCGTACATAATGTCATGAACGCAATGCAAGTGCTCGCTGCGGCCTGCGTACTTGGCGTGGCCTTTGATGATTCATGTGCTCGCCTTGAGTCGGCGGCTGCCCCTCCTGGTCGACTGGAACGATTGAATGCAAGACTCCATGTGTACGTGGACTTTGCCCATACCGACGGCGCGCTTGAGGCTGTCTTGAAGTCTCTGCGAGAGATCATCGATCCCGGCGCAATGCTCTTGGTGGTGGTCGGGTGCGGAGGTGACCGCGATCAGACGAAGCGACCGCGAATGGCTGCAGTTGCCACATCACTCGCTGATCGCGTGTGGTTGACGTCCGACAATCCGCGTACAGAGGACCCCGATGCGATCTTGGCGGACATGCTTACTGGCGTCGCCTCGGATGACACGAAACGAGTGCAGGTAGAGCCTGATCGTCGGCGAGCCATTTACGATGCCATTGCGGCGGCTGGTCCACATGACATCGTGCTGATTGCCGGAAAGGGGCACGAGCGTGTGCAGATCATTGGCGCCGAGTCCATGCCGTTTGATGATCGGAAGGTAGCCGCAGAGGCCCTGAAAAAGGCTGGGTGGGCAACATGAGTATGGCCACGATTGGTGAACTCACAGCCATGGCTCGGGGCGAGGCATCGCATGCCGAGCAGACCCGTATCAATGGAGTGGGCACTGATACACGCAAGAATCTTGACGGGCAGCTCTTTGTCGCCATTCGAGGCGCACGCTTTGATGGTCATGATCACCTTGAGGCTGCGGTCAAGGCTGGGGCGTCCGCGGTCCTTGTTGAGCGGGGGACGAACGTCTCTCGCGAGGTTCCAGCAATCGTAGTGCCTGACACGGTGGCAGCACTCGGATTGATGGCGGCCGCTTGGCGCACAAGCATGCGGCAACTCAAAGTAGTCGCCATTACAGGAACAGCAGGGAAGACCACGACGAAGGACACACTCGCCGATATCTGTGCCCGCGCACGCTCCACGACTCGGAGCCCTCGTTCGTTCAATAATTCAATTGGCGTGCCACTCACCATTTTGGCGACACGGGCATCAGATGAAGTATTGGTCGCTGAAGTGGGCACGAGCAGCCCGGGCGAGATTGCGCCGCTCGCGGCAATGTTGCAGCCTGATGTTGCCGTCGTGACCCTCGTGGGCGAGGGACATCTTGCGGGCCTTGGCACACTTGAGGCAGTGGCAGCCGAAAAATATGAACTCGTGAATGCCGTTGCTACTGGGGGCCATGCAATCGTGCATGCTTCGTCGCTCCCGGCGCCGGCCTGTGCAGGACATTTGGAGACCTACGGCGACACTGATCGGGCGGATCACCCTATTGAGGACCGGGGGCCGGGGTGGATGATGTTCGAAGGTCGGCGATGGCAGCTTGGCTTGCCCGGGGCCCATGGCGCTCTGAACTCTGTGGCGGCCTTGCTCGCAGCTAGGCGCATCGGCATTGATGATCAGTCAATCGCCGCTGGGCTTGAAGCCGCCACGCCATCCGCTCACCGAATGTCTCGCTGCACGGTGAATGGTGTATCCATCATTGACGATACGTGGAATGCAAACCCCGAGTCCATGGCTGCTGTTCTTCGCACGCTGCCCGAAATGCAGCCGTATCCCGGCCGGCTGATTGTCGTAATCGGCGACATGCTTGAACTGGGTGAGCGATCAGTGGCCCATCATGCAGCGCTCGCGGCGGTGTTCGCTGATATTGCCTCGACCATAGAGTTGGATGAAGTGATCCTAGTCGGCCCGGAGATGCAGGCATTACGCGTGGTCCTTCCAGAAATCCTGATCGGAGTCGAAGTGTCATCTGAGCCTCGGCCTGATGAGCAGGCCATGTTGAGGATTGCATCGCGTCTTGCTCGCGGCGATACGGTGCTGTTCAAGGGCTCTCGGGGAATTGGTCTTGAACGTGTGATTGAGTGCCTTGAATCAGGAGCGTCGGCAGGCGAATAGCCGATGAGTGTTCAGCGGGATGTTGTACAACCTTCTTCAATATGGCGACCAATGGCTCGGGCAGTGGGCGGGCTACTCGCTGCTGCGAGTGCTTTATCAAATCGAGTTCCGTGCCTTCGCGGCCGCCATCACGGCCTTCTTCTTCGTGTTGATCTTCGGAAAGCCCAGCATACACTGGTTGATTCGGAAGAAGATTGGCGATTCGCCAGAGTTCGAACACGCTGACCTCAACCAACTTATGCGGTCTAAGAAGCACACCCCCACGATGGGCGGCATCCTCATTGTGGGCGGCATTCTTGTTGCCACATTGCTGCTTGCCGATTTGCAAAACAAGTACGTCCACATCTCGATGCTTGTCATGATCTGGCTGGCAGGCGTTGGCATCGCTGATGACTGGCTGAAGCTCACAGTGTCGAGTCGTAACTCAGGCGATCGCGACGGACTGAAGAAGTGGGAGAAGTTGCTCTTTCAATTCGGAATTGGCTTAGTGGCCGCCTACTACATCTGGGTACTTGCTGGAACAAACGATGCCGCCCACGCATTAGTACTGCCGCTCCAGCGGACCTATGAACCCCATACGGAAACCCTTGTTCTTGAGAATGGCGTCATCATTCTTGGCTTCTGGACCTTTCTTGTGATGGTGGCGGTGATGATTGCCGGGACGAGTAATGCCGTCAATATCACGGATGGAATGGATGGACTTGCGCCTGGCACGGTGGCTATTGCCTCCCTTGGCATCTTGGCGCTGGCCTACATCGCTGGCTCTGCTGAGCGGTCGCAGACCATGTTGTTCCCCTGGATTGACGGCTCAAGTGAGCTGACGGTCGTGGCTGCAGCAATGGCAGGGGCGTGTCTTGGGTTCCTTTGGTTCAACTGTGCGCCTGCCTCGGTGTTTATGGGAGACACGGGGTCACTTGCCCTCGGTGGCTTGCTCGCGACCATTGCCTGCTGCATACGACAGGAGTTCCTATTGCTGTTGATCGGCGGCGTGTTCTATCTTGAGATGGGCAGCGTCATACTTCAGACGCGTTGGTT
>JABJQE010000304.1 GCA_018663565.1 Phycisphaerae bacterium | reverse complement strand
GTGGACATGCATCGCCTGTTGAGGCAATCTTGAGTGTCCACGAATCAAGCGAACCTTGATCAGCACCGGCGTTATCGCTGACACGAAGTGTCCATGTGCCGGTCACGATTTCGCCAGCGAAGTCGGCGAGTTCGCCCGGCCCATCGGGCAGGGTGCCACCGTCATCGTCGTAGATCACGTTCAAGTTGTCGTCTCCGCCACCAGATCGGTCGTGAAGTCGTACGACCACGCCAGTTGGAGATTCGAGTTCGACAATGAGATCACCGATGTACGTATGCGTGATATCGAGTTCGATATCCATATCGCCGATGCAATAGGCGTCGCTGATTTCAACGAAGCTTGTGATCTCGGTGTTGTCGACAATCGCGATTGGCGTGTCGTACGCCGTGTAAGTGAACCGTCCAACATCAAGGATGACGTCACGACTTGTGTCGCCATCTCCAATGCTATCGAGGTTGTCAAAGATCACAGAACCGTAGGCAAGTCCGGCAGGAAGTGAATCTGCAGCCGAACCGAAGCCCACAACGATGTCGGCGCTGTCGCCAGTGCCAGACAATGGCACATCAATTTGGCCATCGACGCCATTGAGCGTAATCCACGGTTGATTCGCCGACACACGCACGGTAGTGGGGGTCGGGCGATTGCTCGTGATGGTGTACGACTGTGTTGTGTCAAACGGTCCGCCAAGCGGGCCGCCCGCAACGAAGTCGTGCTCTGGAGTAGTCTCGAACCCGGTCAGGCCGATTTCAAGAACATGCGTTCGGCTTACTTCGATGTCATTGGTGTGATCGATGACATGGACATTGGCCTCATAGGTGCCATTCTCCCAGCCGCTTGCCGATGCGTTGACAACGAGGTTGACGGACGCATTGGGCGCTAGAGTGCCTGATGACGATCCGCCGAACGCCAAGAACGCGTTGCCAGTGAGCCATGCGTTCCAATCAATATTCACTTGCGAACCATTCGTAATGGTATAGGTCACGCTTGCAGGGTCTGGGCTTGCGCAGCCACCGAGGCACTGATGGGTGATCGTGCCAGCAGGCGAGACGGTCATTCCGCGGCCGGTCAACGTGTCGCAGACGATGGCGCCAGTGCCATCAGGATCAAGGTGATCGCTCAGGCGTGACGAAGGTGTTCCGCCGCCAGTCCATGATGTGTAGAACCGTCCGTACCAGTCTTCGGAGTCATTGCCACACGCTGCATAGCCACCGTGAAGCTGGCCATAAACGCGGTGATCCGCGTTGAAGAGTGGGCTACCGGATGAGCCAGGCTCGGTCGTGCCGAGGTCCCAGTCGACGATTTGAATATGGTCATCGCCAGGTCCGTTGTAGCCATAGACGTTACTGGGGTCGATATCGAGCGACCATCGTTTGGCATCGGTGCTGGGGTGATGAATTGCGACTGACCACTGAGATGTGGTTTCTTCGGCGCTCCATCCGCAGTATGAAATCTCCCACTCGTCGAGTGGCGATTCATCCAGTCGAACGAGCGTGAAGTCGCTTGTTGAGTAGGAGGCAAGGTAGTTTGAGCCAGTAAGGAACTGGTCGAGCGAGGCCGTTTCGCCTCCGGCGCCAGGGCAGTTTACTGCGGGCACATTCTCAAAGTTCCAGAACGTGACCAGTGATGGGGCGCTGCTTGATGTAATGCCGCAATGGTCCGCTGTCATGAAGAGAGGATCGCGGTCGTTGCGGATGTTGTTGACCATGAACCCGGTGCAGAAAGTCGAGCCACCTGTTGAAATAACTGCTACGCAGGGAATTTCGTCTTCCCAGTCATTGGCGTCGGGGCACGCGACGTCGTAGTTGCACGAGCCAGATCGAGCGATTTCCACCATGTCATAGAAGCCGCGATATCCAATGTTGATGCTTGTCAGTGTGACATTCTCTTCGACAAGAAGCATGTCCTTGGCATCGACAACGATTGAAAGCACGACGTCATCGCCTGGCACTGGAGGTGTCCAGAGTTCGTTGTGCTCTTTGTTATCCATGCTGGTGAAGGCGCGGAGGTCGGTCCAACCCGAAACTGTGTCTACGGTCATCTCAGCTGAGTCAGGCAGCCACCATCGCTCAAAGCCGAGGTTGACAGATACAGCGGACTGCGACGTAATGCGCAGCCGCCAGTTCATGCGGCCATCATCGAGTACTTCCCAGATGCCGTCGTTGCTCGGCGTGATCGCCGTGTCAAACGTAATGGCATACCGCGGGGCGAGCCCGTCGGCTTGTCGTTCGAGATCTTCAGCCTCAATGGCATTGAAGTCGAGCGTTGGAATATCCACGACGGGCACGATGTCAATCGGGCTTGCGGTGGCAGTAAAAGCGAGGCCGGCCAGCAGGCTGGTGGCTGCAAGAGCGCGCATAAACATCCGAGAACTCCTCTCCAAAGGGGTGACGTCCACAGCTGGACGATGCTAAACACTACCTCAGCGTGGGGTGTTCTACAACCGAAATGCTGGTCAGGGCATGACTTCGGGCGATATTTTGGCGGCATTGCGAATCTCCCGCATGGCGATTCGAGCCACTACGACACTCGCGACAATCGCTGCCCCGAGGCCAAGAAACAGCGTCAGCTCATGAATAAGGCTGTCTCCAGTGGGCAGATGCCCCCCAGGCTGCTTCAGATCCTTCGCGAGTGCTGCGGCATGCTGAGCGGCATACCCAATATAGACGGTCGAAAAGTTGCCAGGAAACATGCCGATGCAGGCAATCACGTAGGTTCGAAATCGGGCGCGGCTCATTGCCAGCAGGTAGGACAATAGGGTGAAACTCAGCGGCGAAAGCCGAAGGAGCACCATGAGACGGAATCCAGAGTCAGATGCGGCAGCATCCATGGCTTGGATCTTGGGGTGCGACTCAAGCAACTGCTCAATGCGTCCTCTGAACAGGTGCCGGGCCAGCACAAAGATGACAATTGCAGAGAGCGTCCCAGCGACGACAACCCAGACAAGTCCCATCCAAAGCCCAAAAATCGCCCCTGCGGCAATTGCAATAATTGATTCTGGCACAAACAAGGTTGTCGCCACGACAAACACGGCGATGTAGAGAAGCGGGGCCCATGGGCCCAGTTTCCGCACAAATTCCTCAAGGGGCCCTATATATGGTTCCAATACAAAGTGGAACAACGCGAAGAGTGCCGCGACAACCAATAGTCCGGCAAGGCTCTTGAGCCCAACACCTCGCCAACTGAAATGTCGGCTTGGCAATGCGTCAACGTCAAGATAAAGAGTAGGGTTCTGCGTCATATGCTTGCTCTGCCTAAGAGCATACAGGGGTGTAGCAGCATTCTCCCGTTCGCCTCGCGGAGTCGGAGTCGGATCCAGAGCTCAGCTCATTCTCGCAGTGCCCGTAGCGAGGCCCAGGCCCAGTTCTATCTTTGACTGGATTCCATTCGCGGCCAGATGGCCAAAGCGATCAAGCCCCGCCCGCCGCATAGCCATGCAATTGCAGTTCAGTTCCAGCAATGCGATCGAATACAGCAACCTGTTCGGGTGTGAGTTCAGTTCGCCATCGCTCCACGGTGGCATTCGAAATCGGCGTGGTGAGTCGTTTGAAATGCTTCGCCGCAGATCGCTGGTCATCGCCAGTTCTCGCGGGATCGAGTTGGTCCGCTTCAGCTTCTTTGCCTAGAAATGCCATGATGCGATCTAGCCATTCGCTTGCATCAGCTGTGAAGTCCTCGTACTTCAATGTGAAGATTCGATCAGAGTCCGATTCCCGGCGTGCTGACTTGATGCACGACTTCCAATATTTAGCAAATGTGCTCACACTTGATCGCTGTGGAATATTGGGGTGCCCTTGCGCGGAACAGAAGCAATCTCGCCCGTCTCGAATGACGTGAACAAATATTGCGTGAGGAAAGTGCTTGAGCAAGAACGCAAGGTGCCGCACATGCTGCGGCGTCTTTTCGACAAATGTTTCATCTCCTCGGCCTTCATTTAGCAGCATGACGCTGTTGGCAAAGAAGTCAACGATGTCGCTGGACCTATCGAGCAGGCCCTGGGTGTCTTCGGCCGAGAATCGAAAGTGTGTCCGGGTGAAATAGTTGCGAGCCGAGAAGATGCCAGTTTCACCCTCAATGCTGTAGAGCGAGCTATGAGAAGCGAGCACTCGTTGGAGCAGCGTCGTCCCGCTTCGCGGGGCCCCGACCACAAACACAACCTACTGATCACTGATGGTCCGTGGCATCCGCCACTTGATATTCCGAAGAATCAAATGCGGCGTGCGAAGGTGGGAAGTAAGAAAGGTAGTGAGGACACCCATGGCGATGACGCAGGGCCTTGCGTAGGAAACTGAATAAAGAGACCGGCCTTGCTCCATCAGCAAGGCCCATCGACAAAGATGAGTGCTGTAGACTATCAGACTGTGCCAGACCCCCGCGGGCGTAGCTCAGTGGTAGAGCGTCAGCCTTCCAAGCTGAATGTCGCGCGTTCGAATCGCGTCGCCCGCTTTGGTGTATTGCCCCGCACGTCATCGCGTAACATCGCATGGCTGCGGGGCTTGTCTTTACAGGGCAGGGGCGTTTCAAGAGCTCTTTTTTCGCGCCGGCTCGCACCGAAATACCCCTGTTTCGCGCCCTCGTTGCTGTCGTAGGCGCTGGGCGTGTCTGCCCCGGTCTTGGCGGCAAACTCCGCCTGCCCAATGCCAGGCACTTGATCGATGGCTGCTGCGGTGTCCTACACTGAAGGGGCAATGCCCGATCCTCCCGAAAATC
>JABJQE010000303.1 GCA_018663565.1 Phycisphaerae bacterium | reverse complement strand
GATAAACTTCCCAATTGGGACTAAGTCGTAACAAGGTAGCCGTAGGGGAACCTGCGGCTGGATCACCTCCTTTCTAAGGGATTTCCTTAGACCCGGATGTAGAAGTGATAGTTGTCCGATTTCGGGCAGCACAACCCACTTCTTCGCAGGGAGACCTGCACCGGGTAGTCAGGACAACCTCGTCCATGTACCGAGGGCTTCGGCCCAACGTGATGGACATCTGTGCCGCGAGGCGCAGAGAAGCGCATATCGACTGTTTACTTGTCTTGGAACAAAGCCAAGAAAGCGGACCGACTTTTGTCGGTCCGCTTTTTTTGCGCCGGGCCAATCGCCGTCCCAGGCCTCTGCCCCCGCATTTACTCCAAGATCAGGTGAACAGGCGGGGCTAGGTGAACAGGAGATGAGGTCAGTCACGTGGGGTCAGACCCCATCCACAGCGGCCGCGTGGAATGCCATGTAGTTCCTATTGCGGTGTATCTAGTGTCTTCAGTGGCGGTTCGAGGCCCTCATAAGGGCTGCTTGTGCCTCTCAATCCGCGTATTGCAGGTTGGAGAAGCCCGCTCACGGGGTACTATGAGCAGGGTGTGGATGGCGGGGCTTTGGAGATGGTCTTATGGGCTGGAGAGTATCTGGAGTAAGTGGGGCCGCTGTGGCGATCACGTGGGCTTCGCTTGCGCAGGCCCAGGTCCGGGTGGTGAACTGGAACCTCGCTGAACTGCGGGGAGATCCAGCGGCCATTGAATACGTTATCGACGCCATTGCCACCGACGACCACAGCGGATTCGCCGCACCGATTAGCCTGATGTTGTTGCAAGAAGTCGACAACTACACACACGATGCAGTGTCGGCGATGCTTGGTGCCCAGTGGTCCGCGGCAACTTATACGAATAGCAACGAGGATCCGTATGGCGGAGCCCAGGCCTGTTTCTATCACGCTGCCACAATGACCGAAGTGCCAAGTGGACATGCCGATTTGTTTACCGGTGCCGGACGTCGAGCTGACAGGTGGCAGTTCACGCTCAATGGATACTCCGACCCACCCGTGACGCTATATATCTACTCTGCTCACCTCAAGGCTGGAACTAGCACCGATTCTGAATCGCAGCGAGAGGTGGGGGCGCTTCGAATTCTCGAGGACATCGCCACCTTGCCGGCCAATAGCCGGTACATCGTCACTGGTGATATGAACTTCTACGACAACGGCGAACTCGGTTACCTCGCATTCCTTGCGGGCAATGTTCTTGAAGATCCACTCGGCGCCGGAAGTTGGGGTGGTTCGTCCAACGCTATCAAGCATTCGCAATCACCTCGCAAGATTCAAGCCGACGGCCTGGCAAGTGGCGGGCTCGATGACCGATTCGATTTTCAATTGATATCACCGCTATTGCAAGGCACAGGCGGCCTGTGCGTCATTTCCGGTACCTATCGATCGATGGGGAATGATGGCAATCATTATGACATTGCGATCAACGATGGCAACAACTCGTATTGGCCCGGTAACTCAGCTGGGTCGAACGCGCTTGCAGATGCATTGTGGGCTGCGTCAGATCACGTGCCTGTTGTTGCTGACTACCGCGTGCCCGCAATCCTCGACACCTCGTTTTCTGCATGCAGCATTGGCACTGTTCTTGAAGGGTATGACCTCTCTTGTTCGGTTGATATTGCCAATGGCGCGAGTTCAACCCCACCCGCAGGAAGCGCCTCGCTGGTGTGGTCGATGTCTGGAACCGGTGTGCTCGCCGACAACGATGATCTGGGATCTCTCACGGCCGGTACTGGCGAAACAGTCCCCGTGCTTGTCGACACGTCGGTAGCGGGCGTGTACGACGATCAACTTATGATCAATGCAAGTGGCGATCTGACGCAACATGCTCCATCCACCCTTTCACTGTCGGGCCAAATCTTGCGGCACGCGAATCCGTCATTTATCAGTGACGGCGACAACGACTTCTACGTGTACTATGTTGATGTAGATCCAGATGCCGGAGTTGTTCCCCTCGCTATTCAGTTCTGGAATTACCAGTGGGACAGCGATCAATCCCGCATGGACATTGACAGTGTCAGCACGCCAGAAGCACCGCTGTCGTTTCTCGGAAGCAGTTGGAATAATGTTGGTCCGTTCCCAGTTTCGATGCCATTTGAGATTGATACAACAGGCCTAGCCCCCGGCAATTACGTGCGTCCCATCACTATCGTGGTGAGCGACGAAGATCTGCCCGGCGAGACCTCCTCATCATTGCATCTCACCTTCAAT
>JABJQE010000302.1 GCA_018663565.1 Phycisphaerae bacterium | reverse complement strand
GCCCCAAGCTTCGCCAGGCGCCCGCATGAGTGGAACCCACTGCGGCCAAATGAGCGCCGGAGACAAGACAAGGGCCAACACCAGCGGGCGTAGGGTTGGGCGAAGGAATGCAGACACAGGCACATCAAGAATCTTGGCGCCTCGAATTGGCAACCACAGCCCATGAAATATCACAAATGTCGCCGTGATGGCCCACGCCGGACCCGCGATATTGTTCCACACAACACCCTCGTCGCCAAGGTTAGGAAGCAGCAAGATGAGACCAATCGCGAGCAATGGATCAAGCAGCCCACCGCTCAGCAGAATCTTGGCATACCGATTGATGTAGCCCGCGCCGAATAACAATAAGACCCAGCCATCTGAAATCGCCCGGGCCGCAAGACCCAAGGCCGCGATGCGTACCAACATGGCCATGACTTCGAGATACCGCTCGGGGTCTTCAAGCGAACTTCCAATCCACAATCGAAGCAAGTCATCTGCGAGCACAAATGCCGCCACCGCGGCCGGCCATGCCATCAATGCGTGCATCCGAGAAACGGTATGAAGCAATCGCCTTAAGGACGCTCCCCCATCATCCATGGCCACAAGGCGGGCGCTCACTGCATCCACCCCGATGGTCATGCCAATTGTGACCATCCGGATATAACTCACAAGCCGGGTGGACATGCCAAAGACGGCGCTGCCAAAAAGCCCAAACCAGATATTCATAATGAAGGCGCCCGCCCGATCATGGAGATTGGCCGCCACAATCGGGCCTATGTTCCAGCCAAACGTACCCATGATGGCTTTGATCGCCGACTTCTTTGCTCGCCATGGCCGACCAAACAATCGCCGCTCTTGCAAAGCCATTCCCAAGCCAGACAGGCTGATGACACTGACTCGGAACCCGGCAGCCATTGCGGCAAAGACAATAAGACCTTCGCCTGGCGTTGCATTCGGCCAGATTGAGCTGCACACTAACACAGCAATTATGTTGTCGGCTCGCCATAGACCAACAATCATGTTCTGCAGGATGAACTTCTCCCGCACCACGTACATGGTGTTCGCCGGAGACCACAGCACATTGACAATGGTGTACCCGCACTCAAACATCAACATCAGTCGCGCCGCGTTCTGAAGAGATTCCGCGATGGGCAAATACGGCAAAATTAATATCAAGATGCCAAACGTGCAGATCGCAAGAACGATCACCCCGAGACAGACCCACACGGCGGCATCGCAGATCTCACCGAAGTTCCGCTTGCCATGCCATGCGGCAGCAAGCTCACGAACCAAACTCGTTCGGATGACCTCCTGAAAGATCGAGGCCACACCGGCCTGGGACAGCAGGAACAAATACAACCCCAACACATCTGCTCCGAGCCACCGCGTGAGCAGCGGCACAGTGGCGATGCCGAACGTCAGCGTCGTCAGCAACCGTGCGTAGTTACTGCCAACCCGAATCAATCCTCGCTTTGCTTCAGTCGCCATGCTGTCCTTGGGTACACCTGATCACACAAGACCCCCATACATTGCAGGACGTGCGTACCGATAGCCTACAGCCTTTGCTGGATGTCAGGCACCCCGTCAAACCTCAACCTTGTGATGTCAGTGACATGGACCCCATGCGCCGATGACCTCGAGCAGGTCGTCTACTGCCACGCTGCCGTCGCCGTTGACATCTGCTGCGCATGGTGCTTCGCATGTGATATCAGCACATGCTACGCCGACGCCCTGCCAGACACCTCCGAAGTACTCGCACAAGCCCTGGGTCGTCGCCGCGCACGTATTGTTCGTGCAGCACGCGCCTTCAGGAAGGACCAACCCCGAGATGTCGTACACATAGGCCATGCCAGCATCAGCTACGCCGCCCACATCATGCCAGTCAGCACCGATAATGACAGTATCGCCATCGAGCGCCGAGGCGCGGCCAAAGATATCGGTGGTCTCGCCATTGCTCGCCTGCAATTCGGCCACTTCGCTCCAAGTCGTGCCATTCTGCTGCCACAGCCAAGCAGAACCCTTGTCATCATTTCCATACCAACTACTCATCAACACCCGATCGCCCTGCACGCAGCAAGTTTGACCGGCCTGATCTTGTGACTCGCCATTGGACGCGACGAATTTGTACTGTTCGGTCCACACGCCATCGATGCGATCAAAGAGGTAGGCAGCCCCGGATTGACTGCCCATATCATCGTCAAAGATGCTACTTGAAACAAGACGGTCGCCATCAATGGACACATCCCACCCGAAATAATCTTCGTTGGATTGGTCCGCTGGCGTCAACCTATCCACTTCGCTCCACGCCCCGCCATCACGGTCGAAGACAAAGAGTGAGCCGCATTGGTTACTACCACCGCAACCTGCGGCATAGAACGGGCACCCGACGACGACAGTGTCGCCCGAGACGCCAACGCTGCGGCCAAATCGGTCACCACTATCGACTCCGCTTCCAGAAAGCTCGGACGCAAAGACCCAGTTCGACCCGTCCCAATCAAAGACATAGGCAAGCCCTGCATCGCCATTGGCCTTATTAGCGCCAACAGCAATGGTGTCACCATCAGTCGCGACGCTCCATCCAAATCCTGCGCCTTGTTCAGGAACAGGAGCCGTCAACTTGGCAGTTTCCATCCACGTGCCATCGCCGACTGGCGAAAATACATAAATGGCACCGCTATCGATCACGCTATCGGTGTCATGAAAGCGAGCACCGACAACCATGACATCGCCATGGAGCGCCGTGGAATACCCAAATTCATCAAACCAACCGGTATCGCTGCCGGTAATTGATTGGACTTGGACAAATTCGCCGTCGCAGTCCCGAGCAAAAATCCATCCGATGCCCGAATCAAGACCGAGATAGTCATTCCCTGGTGAGCCGAGAACCAGTGTGTCCCCATCAAGCGACAGGTCG
>JABJQE010000301.1 GCA_018663565.1 Phycisphaerae bacterium | reverse complement strand
GTTCAATGAATCGTGTTCGGGCATCGTTTGGGGTGAGCCCAGCTGAGGCGATCCGGGTGTATGGCGGGGCGACATTTCCGGTTCGGCGTGGGCTGCCGCTCTTTGGTCGTCGTCCACGCTTGGCGGCGATACCAAACTTTTTGAACGCCTTGTTGATGGTCAGCATCGAGCATCCCACTTCTTCGGCGATTTGCTTTTGAGTGCGTCCGTCTTGTTCATAGAGCTTGCGAAGAACAGATTCGTCGTGCCACAGCTTGGCGCCACCATCGCGTGATTGGGACGTGGGCATTCGCTGGATGATTCGGGTCGGAGAATTCATGATGTCTTTCCGCAGCTGCACGCTGCTTTCCATTTGATATTGCAGCCCATGGATGGGATCTGCTTCGGGTCAATCGGGGACTGTTGACACAACGCATGCATTGCATTCCGGAGATCCGCTCCGGTAACGGTGGCGTCATCGCCAGGCCGCGTGTTGTCAAACTGGCCCCGGTAGACCAGCGTGTGTGTGTTGTCATAGAGGAAGAAGTCGGGTGTGCAAGTGGCGTCGAATGATCGAGCCACCTGTTGGGTTGGATCGAACAAGTATGGAAATCCAATGCCGTGCGCAGCTGCAAAGGCCGGCATGTGCTCGGGCGCATCGGCTGCTCGATTGGTCACGTCATTGCTTGTGATGCCGACGATGCCAAGGCCTAGATCACGAAACTCGTCGCCGAGTTCACCGAGCGCATCGGCGAGATGCACGACGAATGGGCAGTGATTGCACAGGAATATCACCAGCAGGCCGTTTGGGCCACTGAGCGAAGTTGATGTATGCACATTACCTTCGGCCGTCTTTAATTCAAAGGCGGGCATCGGTGTACCAAGGGGCACCATGGATGATGGGGTTCGGGCCATTCGTGGGGGGGATCTCTGTCGGTAGGTCCTAGGGGCTCGTTCTCAGCACAGTCCCCGGATCGTGTCCCCGCGAGCCGCGGACCATACCACAACCACGAGACTATTTCGAGACTATTGCTACACTTCGCGTCTTTGACTTTCACACCACGTCATTTCGATGGAGCGGGACACAAACGATGAAGATTCACGAGTATCAGGCACGAGCATTGTTGGCCGGTGCCGATATCCCAGTGCCAGAGGGCGACATGGTGACTACGGTTGAAGATGCGGTGTTGGCGGCCGATCGTTTGCTCGCCGATTCACCCCCGGTCATCGTGGTAAAGGCTCAGGTGCATGCTGGTGGCCGCGGCAAGGCGGGCTTTGTCAAAGTGGTCCGGACCGCTGAAGAAGTTAGAGAAGCAGCGACGTTCATGCTTGGTAACCGAATGATTTCGCCGCAGACGCCTGCTGAGGGACTGGAAGTTGATCGTTTGCTGATCGCCGAAGGCGTCGATATTGAACGCGAGATCTATCTTGCCATCACGACCGACCGAGAGAGACGCACCAATACGTTGATTGCGTCTGCTGAAGGTGGCGTTGAAATTGAACAGGTTGCCGAGGAACGCCCTGAAGCCATTCTGAAAGTGCCGATGGATCCACTCGATGGGCTGAGCGCCTTCCAGGCTCGCGACCTTGCATTCAAGCTTGGCCTTAAGGGCAAGCAAGTGCGGCAATTTGTTGGATTGGCACTCAATCTTGCCCAGTTATTTCTGGATACCGATGCGTCGATTGCAGAAATCAACCCACTCGTTGTGACGCCAGCGACAGATGCCTACCCCGACGGGCAAGTCATTGCGATTGATGCCAAATTCAACTTTGATGACAATGCGATGTTCAGACAGCAATCAATTGCTGAGTTGTTTGACCCCAAGGAAGAAGACCCAGACGAACTGCGTGCCAAGGATGCCGGATTGAGTTTCGTTGCTCTTGATGGGAACATCGGCTGCTTGGTGAACGGTGCTGGCCTTGCAATGTCCACCATGGACATCATCAAACTTCACGGCGGCGAGCCTGCTAACTTCCTGGACGTTGGCGGCGACGCTTCTCAGGAAGCCGTGACCGAAGCGTTTCGAATCATTCTGGGCGAGAAATCTGTGAAGGGTGTGCTCGTCAATATCTTCGGAGGAATCATGCAGTGTGACCGCATTGCGCGGGCCATTGTCTCGGCCGCCGAGGAGGTCGGGTTCAAGGTGCCACTGATCGTGCGGCTGGAAGGCACCAATGTTGAGGCGGCCCGCAATGTGCTTGAAGAAGCGCAAGAGCGATTGCCCACGATGCGCACGGCCACGGATCTTGGTGATGCCGCTAGGAAGGTGTGCGCGGCAGTCGCTTGACTCTGCGCAGCATGCTAGTCCTCTTTGACATCGACGGGACATTACTCAATAGCCAAGGGGCTGGGCAATCTGGATTTGTCAGCGCAGGGCAGCAACTCTACGGCGAGCACTTCACGCTCGAGGGCATCACGCTTGCTGGGCGGCTTGATCGACTCATTCTGAATGATGCTCTTGATCATGCGAAAGTTCCTGCGACTTTGCGGAATGAAGATCGCTTTCGTGCTACGTATGTCAAAGCGATCCGGGAGGAGTTCGAGTCGGGTCGCCGCGTGTGTAGACCCCTTGACGGCGCCTTGGACCTGGTCGGCCGCGTCGTGAAACACTCTGATATGACATGCGGGCTGCTCACGGGGAATTGGTGCGAGTCCGGGCGGATAAAGCTGCAGGCTGCTGGATATGCACTTGATTCATTTGTCGTTCAATCCTGGGCCGGCGATGCAGAGGATAGGCCCGGTTTGGTTGCTGTTGCGATTGAGCGATGGGGGATGGGGCAGGCGAGCGATGCCATCATCGTGGGTGATACACCACATGATGTCGGGTGTGGGCGGGCCCATGGATGCCGCACGCTTGCGGTGGCGACGGGGCCGTGCGATCGATTGACACTTGATGCGACCGAAGCAGATTTAGTTGTGGATGATCTTTGTAACACCGACGCACTCATGGCATGGATTGAGCAACAACATGTCTGATCGTATTCAGCCAATTTCACTTGGAGAACGTATTGATGCGATTGATGTGCTGCGGGGCGTTGCGCTTCTTGGCATTCTGCTGCTCAACGTCCGGACCTTTGCGTTGCCATCTGCTGCCTATTCATCGCCCATGGTGGCGGGCAATGACTCGGCCGCTGACTCGGCTGTGTTCATGATAGTGCAGCTGTGCGCAGATCAGAAGTTCATGGCGATTTTCTCATTGCTCTTTGGAGTTGGGCTGGTCATCTTTACGACTCGCGCCGAGTCTCGAACCGGGCAAAGCGGTCCGTTGCATTATCGCCGAATGGGCTGGCTGCTCGTCATTGGTCTGTGCCATGGATGGCTCCTGTGGTGGGGTGACATTCTGTTCGGATATGCCTTGTGTGGCATGTTGGTGTATCCGCTTCGTCGTCTGCCGCCACTCGTGCAGTTTCTTGGCGGGGTATCGCTGCTGCTAGTAGGGACAGCCGTGTGGTTTGTTCTTGGCGCAATGATTGTGCTCGGCGGCCCAGAGGTCATTGCTGAGGTTTCCACGATGAACACCCCGACTCCAGACATGCTCGTAGCTGAGCAACTTGCGTGGGGTGGTGGCTGGGTTGATCAGTCGCCAACTCGTATTGAACTTGCAGTGATGTTGGAGTCATGGGCGTTCTTGAGCTGGGTAATGTGGAGATCCGCCGGGCTCATGTTGATTGGCATGGCCTGCTTTCGATGGGGCCTCTTTGATGTTGCTCGGCATTGGCGCGTTCATGGCGGCATGCTGTTGGTTGGATTTGGCGTCGGATTGCCTTTGGTGTGGCATGGGATCGGTGTTCACCAGGCCAGCGGGTGGTCGGGGGTTGAGTCGGTATTTGTGGACACGCTGTGGAACTACTGGGGAAGTATTGGCGTTGCTGCGGGGTGGATTGGTCTTGTGTTGCTGTTTTGCCGGATCAACAGTGCAGCAATCGCTCATACGGCCCTCGCGTCCGTGGGCCGGATGGCACTGAGTAACTATCTCGCGCAAAGCGTGCTGTGCGGCGTGATCTTCTATGGCTGGGGCTTCGGGTATTACGGCCACTTTGGATATGCCGAGCAGATGGTGGTGGTGGCATGCATTTGGGCGGCCCAACTGGTGTGGTCTCCACTCTGGCTGAGCCTCTTTAGGTTCGGGCCGATGGAGTGGGCCTGGCGATCGCTTTCGTATTGGCGTGCGCAGCCTATGCGTCGCTCGTCGTTACACTCTTCCACGTGAGTACCGTTTCAACCAGCTTGGGTGCGTTGTGCACTGACTTCTACGTCAATCACCGATTGGGATTGACGCTCGATCTTCCGTCCCACCGCGAGTCGGTGCTGGATCTCTTTGGTCGCCTCCGCAAGGAAATGCCAGAGCTTGATCGCTTTCGGCGGTACAACGGCGAGTTGGCGCTCGAGTCGCCGGAACTCGGCGGTCGATACGCTTGGGTCGCGTTGCAGCGAACGAGCGTGCGAAGCGGGTGGGTCAATCCCGATGATCTAGTGGCTGCGTACGCGCTTCATCGCATGCTGCTCGAGAATGCGCCGTACTTCTTGTCCATCACGCCGCTGGATGTCGAGTGCATTGAACTTGTCTTTGGGTTTGATCTTGATGTGTCGGGCAATAGAAATGAAATTGTGTTCGACGCGCTGATTGCGGGGTCGCCATTCGCTGAGGTCGTGCAACAAGACCGCGAACATCTCTCAGATGTACAGCCATTCCTCGTGATGTCGCTCGACGAAGATGAACGCACGCAGGCGAGCGTTGAAGTCAAGACGCGAGGCGGGTCCCACGAAGTGCCTGGTGGGACTTCTCGCGATCCGTTGAGCGTGTATCTCACGGTGCGACGAAATGGCCCGTTTCGAGATTTGAAAGAACTGCCTGATGTACTTGCCATGCTCGCCGGTCATGCCGAGCGCATGGTCGAAGACCGCATTATCCCCAGCGTCTTGATGCCGCTGCATGCGCGCATCGTGAGCGGCTAGGACACGCAGAGCAACCCGCTACCTTCGGTCAATCATATTACGAACGTGCTGGGGGTCTTCGACTTGTCGGGTGAGGCAACTCAGTCTGGCGCTCTCGAGCACAACGGCTGCCTCGAGTGAAATGCGGGGCATATCGCGGCCTGCTGCGAGGCGTCTGAGATGCCAGCCGGCGAGTTCGCCCGCGTTGATTTGCCCTTCTGTGGGCGGAGCTTCTTGGCTGACTCCTTCAGGATCAGTCCACGAGACACCTTCGTCGGTCATGATTAGTCGCCCCCCTTCGCCAAGAATGACCGCTCTTCTGACCCAGGTGCCGCCGCCGTCACTAACTGTAATTGACGCGGCTCGCTCGGTGCCAAATCGCATTGCGGCAGTAAGGTGTCCGGATCGTTCGACAGTTGGGTCGGGTGACACAGGAAGATCACCTGCATGGGCTGCCCAGATTTCGTCGGGTTCGCCCAGCAGATGTGTGACGAGGTCAAAGGCATCAAGGGCGAGTGATGCGCGAGACGTCTGGTGATCGCCAGCTGTTGAAGACACGTGAATGCAGTGCACGGTCCCAAAGTTCTCAAGGGCAGCGGCAGCAGACTGAAATGCGGCGCCAGCTCGCAGGAGCGGAATGAACACAGCGGGCATTCCGCCATCTGGTTCACCGAGCAGTTCCGAGAGTGCTGCCGGGGGAGGTGATGAAGTCGCGACAGGGGCGGTTGCTGCCCGAACGAGACTTCGCGCATCAGTATCAAGCGTGCGCGGCGCGGCGAGCCACACGACATCGACGTCGCTGCGAAGTACATCACGCAGGTCAGTGCAAGACTCAGTGTTGAGGGAGGTCCCCAGTGCGACTGCGCCATGTTCATCCGGGCATCCCACTAGGGCGACCTCAAGGCGATCGTCCGAAGGCCCTTCGGCAAGTGCTCGCTCAAGCAAGCGAGTTTGGTTCGGCTGGGCCCAGATAGCGAGTCGCGGCATGAGGGAAGGGTACTACGTGGCTTCGCCGCTTGGGGTCGGTGCCCACACAGGGTCCAATTTCTTCGTTCAACTCAATGTCGCACATCCACAGCGTGAGGCCTTGGCCGACCCCTTGGCCCCGGGTGTACAATCGCCCGCGTGAACAGGCGGCCGCTGTCGCCTGAAGACTTCGGTTTTCAAGTGATGGAGGAAAGTCCGGACACGGTAGGACACGGTGGTGGGTAACACCCACCGGCTCGCGTTGAGTCAGGGAAAGTGCCGCAGAAAATATACCGCCCGCTTCGGCGGGTAAGGGTGAAAAGGTGCGGTAAGAGCGCACCGCTTGGCTGGTGACAGTCGAGGCATGGCAAACCCCACCGCGTGCAAGCGCAAGCAGTTCTCGCAAGTGACTTCGGTTATTTGGCCCGTGTCCGCGGGATGAGAACGGGTCGCGTGCATGAGGCGGTCGGCAACGAGCGTCCCAGATGAATGGTCGCCGCCCAGCGAAGCCGTCAAGGACCGCGACGCAGGGAACAGGATCCGGCTTATGTTCACGAACGAACACCAAGGCGGGCTTCGGCCCGTCTTGTTGTTCGTTTTACTTGCGGCCCTTGAGGGTTACGGGGATATCAATCGATTCGCCATCGCGGGTTACCGTGATGGTGACCACATCGCCTGGCTTGTGATTCTTGAGATGCTTCATAAGCTCCGAGCCACCCTCGATGTGTTCGCCGTCCCAGTTGGTGATGATGTCGCCAGTTTTGATGCCCGCGTCGTGCGCACTTGTGCCCACGGTCACGCCGTCGATCAGGACGCCTGGTTCAGTCGCTGTGCTGTACGAAGGCATGATGCCGAGTCGGACTTTACTTCCGTTTTGCCGAGCCGCAGTTCCCGCGGTGGCTGTCGCGAAGGTGTATCGATCGGGGTTATGCGAGGCTTCGTCGAGAAGAGTTTCGCAAAGATCGATGATCTTGACTGTGCCTTCTGGATTGACTCGCCATGCAACATCTTCTGGTGTGTGATAGTCAGTGTGAAGCCCAGTGAAGAAGAACAACACCGGAACGTCTTGGCGGTAGAAATTAGAGTGGTCGGATGGGCCGAGCCCACTCGGTGTCGTCGAAACGGTTAGGCCGGTCGGCTCAACAAGGCGCGGAAGCATTTCATCAAACTCAATTGCTGTGCCTGTGCCAGTGAGCGCGACAGTGTCGTTTCGGATTCGTCCCATCATGTCAAGGTTGAGCATGAGGTTGGTTTTCGAGAGGTCCATTGTGGGGTTGTCCACGAAGTGACGCGAGCCATGTAGTCCGGCTTCTTCGCCGCTGAACGTGATAAACATGATCGACCGGCGATCACGATTGTCGTCCTTGGCTGATGCGGCAAGTCGATCGGCAAGCACCAAGATGGTCCCTACGCCAGAGGCATTATCGTCGGCGCCGGGATGAACGCGAGTGTCACCTGGTGCCCGAGATCCGGTGTAGCCGTGGCCAATATGGTCGTAGTGTCCACCAACGATGACCCACTCATCGGCAAGATCGCCAGTGCCAGGCAGAACGCCGGCGACGTTTTGTGTGTCGAAGGTCGGTACGGACAGGTCGGTGGCGATGGTCACCATGGCGTCATTGTCAAAGTGCCGAACGCCAACTACGCCTTCATTGGCGTCTTCTTGGAGGTCATGGAGCGAGGCGGTTCCGTTGGATGCAGCGTGGAGCAAGGCAGTAGCGGTCTCGGCAGAAATGTGCATCGCTGGGATATCGAGTCGTGGCCGGAAGCCAGTAGTGGTGGCCACTGATTCAATACCCTCGCGGCCATCGACTGCGCCAACCGGGTTGACCATCAGAATGGCAGCGGCGCCGCGGTCGGTGAGGGCGCCGAATTTGTCTTGGATGCCGCTGTGCGGTGAGAAGTCACCTTCTGCCCACTGGCTGCGTCCCTCCTCATCAAGTGGTTCGTACCGAAGCAGCAGAACAGCTCGCCCTGTGAGGTCATCACCTTCGGCAAAGGAGGTGTATCCCTCTGGGCCATCCTCAATGCCGTATCCGACAAAACTCAGTGGCATGCTGCTCGCGAGACTTCCGCTATTGGCAAGCACTCCAAAATCTTCGCCGTGAACGAGATCGTGGTTCGGCGTAGAGAGGCTTGCCGAGTGCACTTCTGGTAGCGAACGGCCGAGTGTGAAACTGAAGGGCTGCCGCCATGATCCTTCAAATGCAGGCTCAAGCCCGGCTCGATTGAAGTACCAGATGATATATCGAGCGGCGAGTTCGTCGCCGGGAGTGCCGGGTTGCCGGCCTTCCATCCACTGGTTGCTCAGTGTTTGCACATGCTGGAACCAGATGTTGGCGTCGGGGCCGACGCTTTCGAGGTATCCAGCAAGGTCGAAGTCATCTTCATTCCATTCGGGAGCAAAGCCATTTATGCCGCCTTCATTTGGAATAACCCTGCCGCCACCAACTGGAGGTGCGGCGGTGAGGGGGGCGCAGATGAATAGTGAAAAGATGAGACAGCACGTCGAACGCATGGAAGACTCCTCAATTGAAGCCAGCCATGGTAGGCCCCAAAGGCCATGCACGTGGTCAACGAAGCAGAAGGATCCCGGCCCAGCACACGGCTGCTGCGGCGACTCCGGCAAGTAGGTCATCGACGAGCACACCCCAGCCGCCTGGGAGACTTTGGCTTTGGTAAATCGGAGGTGGCTTGAGGATGTCAAAGAGGCGGAACATGAGAAAGGCGGCCATGGCGAGTCCAACCGATGACCATGGATTCTGTTCCGGGAAAGCTGGCCATGGAAGCAGCAGTACGCACAAGGCCATCCC
>JABJQE010000300.1 GCA_018663565.1 Phycisphaerae bacterium | reverse complement strand
CCCACCACCAGCCAGAGTGCATGCACCCGTGTCAATAGTCACTCGTTGTGGCTGGGATCATTTAGGAAATGTGTCGGCAGTGTTGACCTGGCGAACAAGAACAGAGAGGAAAGAATCATGCGATTCGCTCTAACAACAGCAGGTCTCGCCACCGTTACCCTCGCAGGTACCGCCACTGGCGCGTCCGTAAACTTTACCCACGATATCGATCGTTGGGCGGGTGAGCACAGTTGGCAAATTCATGCTGGAAGCATGAGTGGTTCAATTGTTGCTTCACAGTATGTCTCAGGCAGCCTCTACTACGCTCCTGGGAGTATCGTCTCCATCACGGCCTTTACATCGTATCCCTCGACGAGCAGCCACTGGGGCACCGTCAACGGAACGATCGATCTTGCCGCTGGCACGTATTACGTCGCTATGCAAGATGCTTACGGCGATGGTTGGGCTTGGAATTCGTTCGTCGGTGGCTTGTCCATCGGTTCGGGCTCTGGTACCGTCAGCGCTTCCTCGGCCTCCTTTAGCTTCACCGTCGTTCCGGCTCCCGGCGCCATGGCCCTCTTGGGTCTCGCTGGTCTAGCCGCCCGTCGACGTCGTCGCGACTGAGTACGTGGTGTATTGTGAGTCAACCGATCGGGTAGTCCGCTTCCACTGACCCCGGCCAACCGACTCAACAAGAACTGGTTTCTTTTGCATGCCCCCGCCTCTGGCGGGGGCATGTTCTTTTGGGGGAGCGTGCGTTGTTGTATTCCGCTCTTCCTCTTCCCACTGGGGGAACTGTCATGAAGCGGCTTCAAGCGGCTTCGCCGCTACAAGTACTCCCCGACCTCATCAATCACCGGCCCGAGGTGCTTCTCGTAGTTCTTCCAGCGTCCATCCGAGGTCGAGTACATCTTGCGATTGACCTGATCGAAACTGATCGTTCGAGCGAGGTTCTTGGACTCGTGGAAGTCAAGACACTTCGGGTCCCACTCCACGTCGAGGAAGGCCAGCAGCCGGCGGGTTTCCGCGTCCTGGTCGTGCACCATGGACTCGTAGTGGAGTTCCATCATCGGGATGTCGAGTTGCTCAAGCCAGTGTTCTTGCAGTTTCCGGCGGGCCACCCAAACCTTACCGAAACCACGCAGGTCGGTTGTGTATTGATGGCCGATCGTGACGAGGTTGTTGGTGTGGCAGGACACGGCATTGTCCAGTGGGTGTCGGTAGAGCATGATCGCGCGGCTATTTGGGATGCACAGGCTGAGGAATCCGAGTTGCGCCTGGAGCCCTAGCGACTTGTTCGAGACGATGCGAGTGTCGCCGGCGAATGGACGCATGGCATCCATGTACATCTGTCCGAGGGCATTGGTGTCCGTAACTCGCAGATCAACGATGGACTTGGGCCAGGGAAGATAGGAGTCGCTCCGCCGCTGCCCCTCGATAATCATTCGCATCGAGGCTGACATCTCGCCGCCGTTTGATACATCCTGATGCATGCTGAGAATCTGCTCAAGAAGAGTCGTGCCGCTGCGGGGCATGCCCACGATGAACAGCGGTGACCACTGAAACTCCGTGTTGGCCCGAGCGAGTCCCTTCATGGCGTCCCGGGTCATGAACTCTCTGATGCCGGTGAGTTCCTGAATCATTTTGTCCGGTTCCCAGCCTTGATAGGGCGCATGCCCCCGACCAGCAGCAGCCCAAGCCTTGTCGTAGTCGCCCATGCGGTCATAGGCCTTGGCAAGTTGGAAGCAGGTATCCGAGGCATCGGGTGAGTCCTTGGATATGGTGTCGAACGTATCGAGATAGTGCAGGAAGGTCTTGACGGCTTCTTCGTACCGTTTTTCTTGGATCAGAAGGCGGCCCTCAATGAACTGCCGATTGGACGCGACAAGCGGGTCATCCGTGGGGACCCGCTCAAGGGCCTCGCGGGCTGAGTCAACAGAGTTTGTTTGTTCATAGAGGCGAGCCAAGAGAAGATAGGCCTGCCACTGCTGTTTCCCCTCGGATGAGGCAATCTTTTCCTCTGCCTGAGCGATGGCCTGCTCGCTATCGCCGGTTGACATGAGTGCACTGGGCAGTTTGGAAAGGGCGCGGGGATTTTTCGGATTCTCCGCCAGTATCTCCTGAAGCAAAGCCCGAGCGGCGTGAAAATCGTGCAGCTCCGTATAGACATCAACGAGCGTAAGCCGCAGCACAATGTTCTTGGGGTCATCGTCGATCGCGGCGATCAATT
>JABJQE010000299.1 GCA_018663565.1 Phycisphaerae bacterium | reverse complement strand
CAGACGCGGGCGACTGGACGGTTGAACTGCTCCTTGATCCTGGACTGCGACGCTACAAGTTTGTCCGCGACGGACAGTGGATGCCCGACCCACGAAATACCGATCGCGAGCCTGATGGACATGGCGGCGAGAACACAGTGCTTCGCCTTGGGCCGACCGCCAACCTCAACGCGGAGAATGCCGCGCAGGGCGATGGCCGCATTGAAGGCGCTGCAATTTCGCATGACCCCAGCCGCTGGACCGATATGTCCGGCAACGATGACACTCGCACGATCAGGATGCGAACCCTTGCACATGATGTGGAAGGCGTGTCACTCGCGCAGCCCTGGCTTGGTTCGACCGCGTTGCACCCGGTCTTTCAGGATGGACAATTCCAATGGTGGGAAGTTACCGTCCCGGTTCCCTATACAGACAACCGATATCTATTCATCCTGCATGACGGAAGTGTCACAGCGCGGGCACCGAGCATTCATCAATTCGGCGAGGTCCCAATGCAACTTGAAACTCCTGACTGGGCGCGCGACGCCATTTGGTACCAAATCATGATTGACCGCTTTCGAAACGGCAACGTTTCGACTGATCCCCAGCCCGGTCGTTCGTGGACATCGAAATGGTATGAGCCGGCACTTGATGAAGGTGCAAATGGACAATCGTTCTACGATTGGTACGTGTTCGCTCGCTTGTACGGCGGCGATATATCGGGCCTGAGCGACCGGCTCGACTATCTCAAGGAACTCGGCATCAACGCCTTGTACCTCAATCCAATCTTCCAGTCCGAGAGTCACCACAAATACAACGCCACGAACTTCATTCATGTCGACGAGCACTACGGCGGCGGGCTGGACTACGCCGCTGCCGAAGCCGTAGAAGATGTCTCCGATCCATCGACCTGGACCTTTACACAGAGCGATCAAGCCTTTCTTGAATTTCTCAAGGTGGCCAAATCGAAGGGGTTTCGGGTGATTATCGACGGGGTATTCAATCACGTCGGCACACTGCACCCGGCGTTCAGAGATGTGCAGCAGAACGGGCAAGACTCGCCATACGCAGACTGGTTCGACGTGCGATCGTGGGAACCGTTTGAGTACGAAGGATGGGCAGGCTTCGGCGAACTCCCTGTGTTTGTCAAGAATGAACACCGTGGTCTTGCAAGCGACGGCGTCTACCAACACATCATGGACATCACCACGCGTTGGATGGACCCCGATGGTGACGGCGACCCATCTGATGGCATCGATGGATGGCGACTCGACGTGCCCAATGAAGTGCCGCTGCCATTCTGGATTGAATGGCGAAAACACGTAAAATCGATCAATCCAGACGCCTTCATCGTCGGTGAAATCTGGGACCGCGCCGAACATTGGCTCGATGGCCGCTCATTTGATGCAGTTATGAATTACCCGTTCGCCGAGATCGCCTTCGACTGGATCGCGGCCAAAGACAAGAAGATCCACGCAAGCGAAGCAGAGCGACAACTGGCCAGACTCCGAATGGCCTACCCTGATTCTGCTACCTACGTGCTGCAGAACCTACTGGACAGCCACGACACCGACCGTATGGTGTCCAAAGTCTTCAATCCTGATCGTCCATTTGATGCGCAAAACCGCGAGCAACAGGTCGACAACTACAACCCCGACAAGCCGGACGCCGAGTCCTATCGCAAGGCGCGATTGCTCGCGCTTCTCCAGATGACCTACGTCGGCGCGCCGATGATTTACTACGGCGACGAGGTTGGACTATGGGGTTCAGATGACCCCAACAATCGCAAGCCGATGCTTTGGGAAGATCTGCAGCCCTATGACGAACCCGGCATGGAAGTCATGCCCGGTCAGCTTGACTTCTACCGCCGTGCTATTGCCATTCGCAATACGTATCCTGCGCTACGTCGGGGTTCGATCGAAACTGTGCTCATCGACGATGACCAAGACACCTGGGCCTTTGTGCGGGAATTCGATGGGCAGCGTGTACTGGTGACCATTAATGCCAGCAACACGGACGCCGTGATCACACTGCCAGAGTCACTCGGAACTGGCTGGACACGGGCCCTTG
>JABJQE010000298.1 GCA_018663565.1 Phycisphaerae bacterium | reverse complement strand
GCCCGATACTAGACCCATGCAGCAGTACAGTCCCACGCTACCGATCGCCACTGTCCTCTTTGGACTAACTGGAATGCTCATAGCGGCCCCAGTGGTCGTACCTGATTTTGAAATTGCAGACGGCGCGGCGGCATCAACTGATCGTTTCGGATCCTCGCTTGCCCGTAGCGCCGGCTACCTCGCCATTGGGTCGCCATTTTTTGACTCACCAGAACTCAGCGGTGGAAAAGTCACCATAGCACGGCCAATTTGGATTGGGCCGCCCGAAGATCCGCTCTACCACGAAAGCACAATGTTCGAGACGATTGAACACGCAGAGGCTGGCACGAACGCCAACTTCGGCGATGCACTTGCCGCATCCGGCGATCGCCTGTTTATTGGAAGTCCGGGGTGGCGGCTCGACGGTAGTGCCAGCACGGCCCAGGGCGCTGTCTTCATCTACGACGTTCCACAGGGTCCGCTTGCACTCTCAACATTCCTGCAAATGATATCTCCGGCAACACTTGATACCTACGACGAGTTCGGAGCCTCTGTTGCCAGCGGACTTGACGACTACGGCAACGTGTGGCTCGCGGTTGGCCTTCCCGGCCGCAACAATGATGCGGGCGCCGTGTGGATGTACCAGCATGATGTTGCCGCCGACGCCTGGACTCTGCAGCAAACCATCCAGCCAGCGGGACTTCAGGCAGGCGATGAGTTTGGGGCAGCCGTCGCACTCGATGGTGATCTTCTTGTCATCGGCGCACCGGGAACCAATAACAACGCCGGTCACGTCTACATTCGCCGACTCCTCGCAGGTTCTGGCACATGGGACGCTGCACATGATGTTGCCGCTTCAGCCACTTCAGCGACAGGCGAGTTCGGCAGCGCGGTTGATGTGTGGCAATACTTCGTTCTCATTGGTGCTCCCGATGGAACTGGGCATGTCTCTCTCTGGGAAGACGTGTCAACAGCAGGCCTCTTCAACTACGTGATGGACCTCGCCCCAGACAGTTGGACCGACATTGAAGGGTGGGGCACGGCGGTCGCAATCAACGCCACCCGCGCAGTCGTTGGGAGCCCTCCGCACACCGGTTCGGGCCCTGATGGCATTGCAGCAGTCTTTCGTGATGTGAGCAGCGGCGATTTTCAACTGGTCGCCATGCTCGGCGAAGGTGACTGGGGAAGCGACGCGAGAAATGGCAGCTGCGTGCTGCTCGATGGGGAAACGGCATGGGTTGGCGCGCCGAGGGCCCATATTGATGGGACGACAAGCGGCGCTGTGGGGCGATGGGATGTCAGTAGAACCCCTGGCTGCCCCGGCGATTTGGATTTTGACTTTATGGTCAATGCCGTTGATCTCGCGGCCCTCCTCAATGACTGGCTCGGAGGCGCCGATTCAGATCTGACTGGCGACGGCGAAACTGATATCGCGGACCTACTCGAGCTGCTCGATAAATGGGGCAGTTGCCTGTAGTTCGCCTCTGGGCCACACCGGCAATCGACATTTCAAGCCCCCCGCTGGAGCTCTGCCTCTGAAGGGCAGTCAATGTTTTGGACTTTGGCGGGGCCTCGTTACCATAGCGGGTCTATGTCCGACTTCGAAACTGACCACTCGTGCCATGTCACTCCAGGTGGCCATGACGCCGCCGCCCCGCCACCACAGCGGGATGGATTTGACCGCGCCGCTATCGATACCGGTCATATTGAGTGCGTACAAATACTCAATGAGCACGGCGAAGTCGATCAAGGACTGATGCCGGATCTCGAGAACGAAGAACTGCTCGACTTGCACCGAGCAATGGTGCTCAGCCGAGCATTCGATGCGCGAATGCTTGCCATGCAACGCCAAGGACAAATGGGCACGTTCGCGCCGAATATCGGCCAAGAAGCATGCATGATTGGTCAAGCGTGGCCACTCGGTGGCCAAGACTGGTTCTCGCCGTCGTATCGCGGGTTTGGCGCGCAGATTCGCCGCGGTTGGCCAATGGACCGACTCATGATGCTCTGGGCTGGATATGCAGATGGATTTCCACCCCCAGATGGTGTGAATGATCTGCCATTCTCAATCGTCATTGGTTCTCATGTCTTGCCGGCCACCGGCATTGGCATGGCCATGCGGCGAGCCAATGATCCGCACTGCGTCCTCGTGAACTTCGGCGACGGCGCATTCTCACAAGGTGCTGTAACTGAGGCCTTGAACTTTGCCGCTGTCGACCGTGCACCAGTCGTCTTTGTGTGCGAAAATAACGGTTGGGCCATTTCGACTCCGCTCATCAAGCAAACGGCCCAGCCAGTCTTGGCAATGCGTGGCCTAGCACTTGGCATCCCATCTGTTCGAGTCGATGGCAATGACATCCTCGCCATGCTGACGGTCACCAAAGAAGCCTGCGACCGAGCTCGCAGCGGCGGCGGTCCAACATTGATTGAAGCCGTCACATTTCGAATGAGTCTTCATACAACTGCTGATGACACCACGGTCTACCGCGACGAGGCACTCGTAGAACCATGGAAGGCCCGCTGTCCGATTCGCCGATTTGAGACATGGCTCATCAAGTCCGGTCGGTTGCTGGACGCTGACACAACTCGTATTCGCGAAGAATGTGAACAAGAAGTGCTCGACGCCCGCGAACGGTTCCGCGCAGAAGCCAAAGCCCATCCACGAGAAATCTTTGACCACATCTTCGCATCGCTCAGCCCGGAACTTGAAGAGCAACGCATGCAATACATTCGCCGACTCGATCGCAAAGGGGTGGAGTGATGGCTGATCGCACAATGGTCGAAGCACTCAACCTAGCACTCGACGAAGCGCTTGAGTCTGACTCGAGTGTCTGCCTGATGGGCCAGGACATAGGCGTCAATGGCGGCGTCTTCCGCGTGACCCGCGGCCTGCAAGAACGCCACGGGGCTGACCGAGTCATGGATACTCCACTGGTCGAATGCGGGATCATTGGCACAGCGGTCGGCATGGCGGTCTACGGCATGAAGCCAGTTGCCGAAATCCAGTTCTCTGGGTTCACCATGCAGGCCTTCGACCAGATCGAACAGAACATGGCGCGTATTCGCGGCCGCACACAAGGCCGCTTCCCAATTCGCATGGTGCTTCGCACACCGTATGGCGGTGGCATCCGAGCTGTTGAGCATCACAGCGAATCCCGCGAAGCCTACTGGGCCCATACGCCGGGACTCAAGGTTGTGATCCCATCGGGCCCACGCAATGCAAGAGCGCTACTAGCCGCATCTATCCAAGACCCTGACCCAGTCGTCTTCTACGAACCAAAGGCTCTCTATCGCGCCTTCCGAGAAGACGTGCCGGACACTCCTGAAACGATGGAACTCGGCCGAGCGAACATCGTCCAGGAAGGTAATGACATCACAATCATTTCATATGGCGCCATGATGCGACCGGCCATCGAAGCGGTCGAAGACCTTGCCCAGCAGCACGGCGTTCAGGCTGAACTCATCGACCTCCTCACCATCTCTCCAATGGACACTCAAACGCTCACTGAATCCGTGGCCAAGACTGGTCGGTGCATCATCGTGCATGAGGGGCACCAAACATGTGGCATCGGCGCCGAGATCGCAGCACGCATTACTGAGTGTGACGCATTCCAATACATGCTCGCCCCCATCAGGCGACTCACGGCACCGGATCTTCCATTCCCCTACTTTCAGGTTGAACAACACTTTCTTCCCGACCCGGACGACATCATCGCGGCGGCGAATGAATTGATGGATTGGTCGTGAGTACGATGACACCCGCCATGTACGAGTTCAAACTTCCAGATCTTGGCGAGGGCGTCCACGAGGGCCAAATCATTCGCATGCACGTCGTCGCGGGGCAAATGATCCGCGAAGACGATCCGCTGATGGAAGTTGAGACTGACAAGGCGGCTGTTGAGATTCCGTCTCCGGTCAACGGCCTCGTCACTGAAGTACACGCCAGTGAGCAAGCAGTCGTACACGTCGGAGACGTCATGGTGACGTTTGAGACCAACGCACCGGCGCCACTGACCTCGGAATGCCATGACACAGCAGCGACCCCGCCACGAGCGACGGCCCACTCCGCGGCGCCAACAGCACACCGACGTCGCCCGCCAGCATCACCCTCGGTTCGTCGACTCGCCCGAGAACGAGGGATCGACCTTCACGAAGTAGACGGTTCAGGCCCAGGTGGACGCGTCACAACGGCAGACCTCGATAAACCTCCGCGCGATACTCCGCCGACCCAAACCCCGACGCCAACGATCACGACCACACAGGTTCCCGTTCCCGTTGCAAGAATCATCACACCAACAAGTGCACCCACAGCTGAACTCGAAGGCGTACCTGATACAGATCAGTATGGCACGATTGTGCGACAAAGCTTGACGCAAGCCCGACGAGCCATTTCTCGTGTCATGCAAACATCGTGGCAGACGATTCCACACGTCACCGATTGCAACGACGCCGACATCACCGAACTCGAAGCCATGCGACGGTCCTTCACCGACACCGATCATCCAGATCGCCGCATCACGACGCTCGCCTTTGTCATGCGAGCCGTCTGTCGCGCCATTCAGAAGCACCCGATCCTCAACGCGTCCATCGATGCGGATCACGACGAGATTGTGTTCCACGACTACGTCAACATCGGCATCGGTGTTGATACACCACGTGGACTCATTGCTCCGGTCATCCGCAATGTGCAGATGATGGGCGTGGGTGAAATTTCTGATCACCTCGCGGTCATGTCGCACAACACACGCAGCGGCGCCTTCAGCGTCGACGATACACGCGGAGCGACCTACACCATCTCCAACGCAGGCGCCATGGGACGAACGCGATACTCGACGCCGATCATTTCCCCGGGCACCGTGGCCTGCCTCGCAGTCGGCCGAGCACAATTGATGCCGTGGGTCGTCGAAGGCGAAGTTGTTCCGCGATTGATCCTTCCCCTGAGCCACTCCATGGACCATCGCCTAGTCGACGGTGGCCGCGAAGTGCCCTTTATTGGCCATGTGATCGACGATCTCGAACACCCCATGCGGTTTGCCCTCTGAAGATGGCCCCCGCTCTGAAGTGCCCTGCTATGGTTCGTGAATCGGGAAGATTCCCCCTTTGAAAGGAAGACCCTATGCGACAATTTGCCGCCATCGTGGCCGGACTGGCCTTTACCTTCTCCGCCACGACCTTTGCTCAGGACCACCCTGATCATCCTGATCACCCTGACCATCCTGAGCACCCTGAGCACCCAGATGCTGCGAAGAAGAAAGAGACGGTACTCACCATTGGCGACAAGGCCCCAACCGTCAAGGTCGCCAAGTATTTCAATGGCACACCGGTCAAGGCGTTCAAGCCTGGCAACACGTACGTCATGGAGTTCTGGGCCACCTGGTGCGGCCCGTGCGTCGCTCAAATCCCCCATCTCACCCAGATGCAGAAGGAATACAAGAAGGACAATGTGCAGTTCATGAGCACTGCCGTCTGGCAACGCGAAGATACTCAGGCTGCACGTGAAACAAAGGTTGGAGACTTTGTCACGGGTAAGGATGGGGCCATGGCCTACACCATCGCCATCGACGACAACGGCTACATGGCCGACCACTGGATGAAGCCAGCTGGACAGAATGGCATCCCTGCGGCATTCCTTGTCGGCAAGACGGGCGAGATCGAATGGATCGGCCACCCCGGTTCACTCGACAGTGTCCTCAAGCAATACCTCGCCGGAACATGGGACCGCGCCGCCGCCAAGGTCAAATTTGATGAAGAGCAACACTTCGCCACGAAGGGCCGCGAGATGATGATGAAGGCCATGATGGCGGAGCGATCAGGCGACCGTGTTGCCGCCGCTGCAGCATTTGAAGCACTCGCCAAGGAATTCCCAAGTAACGAAAACGTCATGGCTATGCAATTCAATTTCCTCCTTGGCGACGCTGCCACCGCGGACAAGGGTTACGCCATCGGAAAAACACTCATGACGAACAACTGGGACAACGCCGGCATGCTCAATATGCTCGCGTGGACCGTCGCTGACGATGAAGGCGTGGCCAGCCGAGACCTCTCCTTTGCCCTCAAGGCCGCCACTCGTGCTGATGAGATAACCAAGCACAAAGATGCCTCCATTATCGACACGCTTGCCCGCGTGTACTGGGAGCAAGGCAACAAAGCCAAGGCCATTGAGCTTGAGACAAAGGCAATCGCCCTCGCAGAGGACGGCCGCATGAAGGACAGCCTCAAGGAAACGCTCGCGACATATAGCGAGTAGCACGGCTTCTCCGCGCTGGCAATCAGTAGGCGGAAGTCGATGGACTCCGTGACTTTCAAATTCAATCGTTCCAACCGCCCCGTCGTTCACGACGGGGCGGTTGTGCGTTGGGGCGCGGCCTCGCGGCGATAGGAGGCGCGAGCACATCGACCCTCCCGCCGCACCGTGCCGGGGCGGCGTACACTCCTCCTATGGTTGTCGGTGAATTTGCAATGGACGCGGATGTGGTGATCATTGGGGGTGGCCCAGCGGGCTATGCCTGCGCAGAGGCCGCGGCACGAGGCGGCCGCACAGTCACCGTTATTGACTCTTCAGACCCGAACGCGATCGAGTCCACTACAGCTCGCCACATGCTGCTCAGGGCACTGCTCGCCGCCAATATGGCCGCCGAGTTCAGACTGGTACCCGACACGCTGCAACCTGATCTCTCTACGATCATGCCCATGGTCGCCGCCGCTCAGCAACAGGGCATTGAGCACCGTGAGCAGCTGATTGCCACGCTCAACATCACCAAGATTCATGGAACTGCTCGCTTTCTCAGTGGACGCGAAGTGCAGGTCGCTGGAGAATCTGTCCATCGCCTTCGATTCAAGCGAGCGGTCATCTGCACAGGCAGCACACGATCGCCACACTCGTCGCTCGATGGAGTTGATGGGGTCATCTCGGTCGGGCATCTCGTCACGCACCCTGAGGACATCGCGGGATCAGTAACCGTTCTTGGAAACTCGCCCGTCGCAATCGAAACTGCCTCAATAGCTTCTGGACTCGGCGCAACTGTCACGCTGGTGACAGGTGCAAGCCAATTGCTTCCAGGCATTCCAGATGAACTCACTGAACTGCTTTGCCAATCACTTCCCTACAACGTTCATATAGGCGATTTTTCCGAAGCGAATGCTGCCCCAGTTATTGTGGACGCAGCGCATCGCATCGGCATGACTGATGAACTCGGGCTCAGTACCACGTCCGTCCAGCAGGTTGATTGCTGGATCGAGACAGATGATCGAATGCAAACCGGCGATGCGCGTGTATTAGCTGCGGGCGATTGCATTGGCCCTCCTCTTCACGCAGGAGCCGCGGCGCAGCAGGGGCGAATTGCAGCCGAAACGATTATCGGTGGACACGCCGCATGGGACCCGACCGCCATTGCTCAGGTGTGCCACACATCACCCCAGATCTGCTGGGCCGGACACCAGAAGGGCGATCAGGTACAGACGATTGTGTCACCATGGGCGGGCCCCGCAACATCGAATGAACGCACCGTACTCAGTTGGGATGCGTCAACGAGCACTCTGACTGGCGTCGGCGCCATCGGGCCAGGGGCTTGTGATCTGGCCGATGGCTTTATCACCACGCTCGAAATGGGAACAACCCTTCAAGACCTCGCCGATATGGTCCCCGCCCACGTGAGCGGGCATTGCGTCCTGGGTGACGCCGCCCGCGATGCAATGAGACAAGCATGACGAAGCCCCCTGTTTCCATCGCGGCCTTCCTCGCCTGGCTCTTTCTCTTTGAATGCATCTTGGTAGGAACCATCATCCTCGTCTCGATCAATCTGCCAGCCATCCAGGGCCCGCTGATATCAGTGATAGCGATCATCGGAATCATTGTGATCTGCCGAGCCGCCCTCAAACTACTGTGGAACCGAATGCTCGCCGAGTATCCACTCCAAGAAATTCCTGCTCACGCAGAGTCGAAGCGATTTCAGTCCTTCAGCCTCAATTTCGTCAATATGGGCCTATGCATCAAGGCCACCGTCGACGATACGTATCTGCACATCGAACCCATGCTGCTCATACGTGCGCTCGGCGCCGCCTCGGCAAGCATCCCATTCGCTGATATGACACCAATCCGAGGGGGACGCTCCGTTCGCGTCGGTCCATGGACACTCCACGGGCCCAAGTGGTGCCTCGCAAGAGCAAGTGACTAAGAGGTCAGGCCCCGCGGCGAGGAGCGGTCCCGGACCCCGACCCCGAACCTTTCGTCTCATACATAACATCTGGCACGCGCTGCGACAAACGCGCGGCATCTGCTTGATCCAGTGGCTCAACACGACGACCGGTCTCAAGATGACGCTGCGCGAGATGTTGGTAGATCGTGGTCCCCCTAGTCTTCCATTCAATCTCGCTGTCGCTCAATTCCCGAATCTGACGCGCGGGGATTCCGGCCCAGAGTGTTTGATCCGGTAGAACTGTGCCTTCCTTGACCAAGGCCATCGCCCCAACAATGCAATTCGCCCCGACGGTCACGTCATCCAGCAGCACCGCATTCATTCCAATCAGTGCATTCCGACCAACGGTGCACCCATGCACAACTGCGCCATGGCCAACGTGGCCGTTCTCTTCAATCACGACCGTTTTCCCGGGGAATGAATGCACCACGCACGTGTCTTGCACATTGCTGCCTGCCTTCATTTCAATTCGAGAGATATCGCCTCGCAACACCGCTCCTGGGCCAACAAGGCACCCCTCTCCAATGAACACATCACCGATCAGCACGGCTGTTTCGTGAACAAAGGCAGTCGGATGCACAACCGGCACAATATTCTCAAAGGCGTAGCAGGGCATCAGGTTACAGACTCCTCAACTGGAGCCGCCACTGGCACGCGGCTCGCCACAAAGCGGAATCTATCTGCCACAAAGGCGGCATCGCAGAGTGACGCGTTGCCAGCAGGGTTCACGCCAGATCCGTGGTAGTCACTAAAGGCGGCAGACTGGTTCATCCAGATTTGGCCAGCAAGATTGCATGAGGTCGACACGCCTGCATCCGTGAGTGCATCAGCCGCTTGATCTAGCACATCGCCATCAGTACTCCATACCGCTGCGGTCAATCCGCCACGCGTCCGGGCGGTGGACGCAGCGAGCTGAATGGACTCATCGGTGCTTGCAGTCCGCACAATGCACACGACTGGTCCGAATATTTCGCGTTGATACACATCCACATCAGATGCATCAACCTTCAGAATGAGCGGCGTCGCGGTGCGAGCATTTGGGAATCGTTCGTTCTCGACCGATCCAGAATCTCGTAGCACAGTGCCACCAGCAGATGCAGCTGCGCCAACTCGATCAAGTGTCGCCTCTGATTGCACCGCGCCAAGCACTTCCGCGGCCCGCGCTGGGTCAGACACAAACCAATCCACCGCCTTGACAATGGCTGCGGCGGTGTCGTCGAAGGACAATACTCCGTCAGGCGTCGTGATTCCGGTTTCAGGGATGTAGATGTTCTGCGGAGTTGTGCACATCTGCCCGGAATACAGACACAGCGAGAACGCGATATTGCCAGTTGTGCCACGCAAATCATCAGTGCCGTCAAGCACAATTGAGTTCACACCGGCCTTCTCGGTGTAGACGCGGGCCTGCGTGGCGTTTGACTCAATCCAATCGCCAAAGACATTGCCGCCTGTGAAGTCGACGAGCCCCACCTCTGGCCGCACAACTAGGTCCTGCGCGATCGGCGCTTCGGAGGAATCGCAAGCGAGCGTCATGACGTTCGGATCAAAGCCGGCCTCGGCAAAGACCTCGCGAGCAATCTCGACGGTGAGCGCAAGTGGCAGAACCGCGCCCGGATGTGGCTTGACGATGACGGCGTTGCCAGTCACCAAACTTGCAAAGATGCCGGGGTATCCATTCCATGTTGGAAAGGTCGAACATCCAACGGTCACAGCAATGCCCCGTGGCACGATACGCCATGTCTTCTCAAGCGTAATCGTGTCGGTCTTCGAGACTCGCTTTGTCCACGTCGCCGAAGCGGGACACCGGGTCATTTCCCGATAGCCATACGTAACGGCTTCAAGTCCGCGATCCTGCGCATGCGGACCGCCGGCCTGAAAGGCCATCATGAATCCTTGCCCAGTGGTGTGCATCACAGCGAATGCCATTTCAAATGATCGGCGGTTGATTCGGTGCAAGATCTCAAGGCACACGCCGGTTCGAGTTTCGATATCAGCATGCTTCCAGGCATCCGCTGCAGCTGCGGCCGCCGGGAGAACGACATCGAGATCAACTGTGGGGTACTCAATGCCCGTCTCGATGCCGTACGGGGATCGCTCTGTATCCACCCAGCCCGTTATGCCAGGCTGATCACTGCCCATCTGGGTGCCAAACCGAGATTTCCACGCGACAATGCCGTCCTTCTTGGCATCCTCGCCATAGATCCGCCCACTGGGCACCTCGGGGTAGGCCGACCAGTAGCCACGCGACTCACTTGCGGCGAGCGCTGCATCAAGCGTTTCACGATGTGCTTCGAACCAGGTGTGTGTCACGGGGGGGCTCCTATTTCAACCGAGGGCTCATTGTAGGTCACAAACCCCTCGCAAGGATGCTCGCCGCACCGCCCCAACCGCCCGACTACAATCGACTCCGCCATCCAATGCGGGGCGGAACAAACCAGATGGCAGCAGCATCCACACAATCCGGCAAACTCCGCAAGGACATCTCCCTCTTTGGGGTCTTTGCAATTGCCCTTGGCACGACGATCAGTAGTGGCTTCTTCTTGCTTCCAGGAATGGCCTTTGCCCAAGTCGGCCCAGCGATCCTTGTGACATACCTGCTTGCCGGACTCGTCGTATTGCCCCCTTTGCTCTGCAAGGCGGAACTGGCCACCGCCATGCCACGAGCAGGTGGTGTGTATTTCTATATCGATCGCGGCTTCGGGCCGCTCGCCGGAGCTGTGGCTGGGGTTAGCACTTGGGTGTCCCTTACACTCAAGACATCATTTGCGCTCGTTGGTTCTGGCTACTACATCGGGTTGTTCATCCCAGATCCACCGGTCATGCTGATTGCAATTGGACTCGCAGTAGCCTTTGGATTACTGAACTCATTTGGAGCCGGAAAGACAACCAAACTACAAGCCTACCTGGTCATCGCAACACTATTCCTCTTGATGTGGTTTGTCGGTTGGGGTGGCCGCGATATTGACTCAAGTCACTTTGGAAACTTCTGGGGAAAGGGTGCCGACACCGTCGTGTCGATGGTCGGCGTCGTCCTAATTTCATACATGGGGCTAACCAAAGTAGTCAGCGTTGCCGAGGAAATCCGTAATCCAGAACGCAACATCCCGCTCGGCATCCTGCTTGCGCTCGCTACCGCTGTACTGATCTACATGACCGGTCTCGCCGTGATGGTCGGTGTCGTACCCGCAGAAGAGCTAGCCAACACATACACGCCAGCAGCGCTCGCTGCAGAGTTGTTTGCTGGTCCCGCCGGGATGATGGCCATCTCCATTGCGGCCATCGCATCGTTTCTGTCCGTGGCCAACGCCGGCATCCTCAGCGCCTCGCGATATCCACTTGCAATGGGTCGAGATCACATCTTCCCCAAACTCTTCCGCCAACTCGGGCGATTCGGAACGCCAATGCCGGCCATCTTCGCCACAGTGCTGCTTATTATCCTCGAGGTTGTCCTTCTTGATCCGCTTGTCATCGCCAAGTACGCCGGCACACTACAACTCTTGCTCTTTGCAACGCTCGCAGCAGTCGTCATCGTGATGCGAGAGAGCCAACTCGCGTCCTACGACCCTGGCTTCAAGGTGCCGCTGTATCCATGGGTGCCCCTGACTGGTATCGCCCTGTGCATCACAGCCATTGTGCTGCTTGGCTGGATACCAGTGTTCTTTGCGGTCGGCATGATTGTTGTTTCCATACTGTGGTTTCAGTTATATGCCGCCTCAAAGATCGATCGGTATGGCGCGATATTCCATGTCTTCGCCCGGCTTGGCGAACATCGCTTCGATCCACTTGATGCTGAGCTCCGTGGAATCATCAAAGACAAGGGGCTCCGACCGGATGATCCCTTTGAGAAGACAATCGCTCGAGCGAGAGTCATCGAAGCCCCGACAGAGGCTTCGTTTGAAGATCTCGCCACACTCGCTGCCGAAGCGCTCTCACACGACACTGGCCGCTCCGCAACGCATTTCTATGATGGATTCTTGGAGGGCACACAGGTTGGAGCAACGCCCGTCATGGGCAGCGTAGCGCTTCCCCACCTTCGACTCGATGGACTCAAACGATCACACCTCGTGCTCGTCCGGTGCGCTGACGGCCTCATGCTCACGGTCGGCGCTGGTGTTCCAGGGTCACAATCTTCACAGAAGGTGAGCGCCCTATTCTTCATGGCCAGCCCCGATGATGACCCCGCTCAGCATCTTCGATTGCTCGCGAACCTCGCTGGCGCTGTTGAACAAAATGGATTCATGGAACGCTGGAATGCCGCAACCGGACCAGCAGAACTCAAGACCGCCCTGCTGCGAAGCGAACACAGTCTGACGCTTTCCATTACGCCGGGCACACTACCTGGCACTTGGATTGGCCGGTCCATCGCATCGCTCGCGTTGCCTGACGATATTCTGGTAGCCTTGGTTTACCGTGGCGGAGACCGACTGATCCCAACTGGCCGAACAACATTCGCCGCGCAGGATCGCGTCATTGTCATCGGCGAACCTGAACACATCACACAGCTC
>JABJQE010000297.1 GCA_018663565.1 Phycisphaerae bacterium | reverse complement strand
TCTGCGACCCCAAGAAAGCCAGAATTTACGTTCACATCGCCAAACACCATCGCGCCCGCAAGAACATGCAGGAAGCCATCCAAGCCATTGATCAGGCCATCGAGATCGATGGTGAACGGGCAGAATCTTGGTTTGTCCGCGGGCTGATCTGCTTTGACATGAACCAACTCGATCGAGCCGACGAGGCCATGCAGCGGACGATCAACCTTGATCCAGCGGCTGACGAACCCCATTACTGGATCGGGCGAATACGACTGCGGCAGAATGATCGCCGAGCAGCGGCCGAGTCCTTGGCCAATCTCGAGCGACTTAAATCCCCATTCGCCAACAAGTTCAAACTCTTTACAAACTGGATTGGGTAAGAACGCTGTCCGCATGGCATCTGATTGAAAGCTCGCGGGCTGATTCCCAATTATCCTTGTGGGGATCTAGAGGAGGTTGAATCATGGCCATGCTGCTGCTGCTTGTGGGACTTGTCGCTGCGATCGGACTTTCTTGGCGGGCGACAATCTGACGCTTGTGACACATGGACGCTCACTCAATTTATCCAGTCTCAAGATGATGGCGCGCAACCGCTTTATAGCGACGCGATCGCCCGAATCCGCCGCCCCGCTGACCTTGTGGCCTTTGCATCAAGCCGAGGGCCGCTCCAAGATGGCGCTGCAACTCGAACAATTGAAGGCTATTGGCGAATCGCCCCGCCATTCAAACCAGCATCAAATGGTAGCGCCCCGCGGTGGGACATCAACAGCGACGGTCGATTCATCGACCCATCAGATGGCACAAACCCTGAAACCACTGGCGGCTTCCTCTCGTCCCGCAATGCGAAACGCATCGTCATCGCAGCCCCAGACGGCCACGTCAACCTGCAACCGTTCGATGCTTTGGGCAGCATGCGGCGGTGGGCCGACGCCGCCACGGGCCCACACTGGACGCCAAGCCTGCCCTGAGACACCAAACAATTCGTCCTCAGTGGCTAAATCCCTGCACACAGAATTCCAAGTACTCTGTGTAGTTCTACAAGGAGGTCTACACCAATGGCCATGCTGCTCTTACTCATCGGACTCGTTGCTGCTGTTGCCCTATTCGGATGGGCATTTTCGTCCCCAAGTCCGGCCATAAAAGTTGGCGGCGCGATTGCCGCACTCGCGGTGCTGTTCCTCTTTGTGCTCTTTAGTTCCGTTCGGCGCGTCAGCGAGAATGAGATTGGAATTGTGGTCAAACACTTTGGCGATGAATTGCCATCCGGCACGATCATCGCCACAAATGGCGAGAAAGGGCCACAATCGAAAATCCTCGGACCTGGGTGGCACTTCTGGCTCTGGCCCGGCTTATACGATATTGAAATTGAACCCATCGTCCGCGTCACAAGCGAACAGGTTGGACTCATTACCGCCGTCGATGGCGCGCCACTTCCAAAGGGTCAGGCATTCGCTGCCGAGTGGGACCAACCAGGCAAGATGCTCATGGCCGAGTACTTCCTAAATGAAGGCAATGGGCACCGCGGTCCGCAAGCCTCTGTCCTCAAGCCAGGCAATTACCGTTTGAACACACGCCTTTTCCAGATCGACTTGGCGGACGCAACCAATATCCCGAAGGCCATGGTGGGTGTCATCAAGTCGAATGTTGGCGAATCGCCCGCTGCAACAGATGGCGAAATCGCCAGCATCGTAGCCAAGGGCGAGCGAGGGATCTGGGCAGAGCCGATGCATCCAAACAAGTTGTATCTCAACACCAACGCGTATGAAATCACACTGCTTCCAACCGAACAACAGATTATTCGGTATGGCATTGGACCTGCCACCGCCATCGGTACTGATGGTCGTGAAATTGAAGTTCGAACATCAGACGGTTTCACATTTCCAGTAGATGTTCGCGTGGAATTTCGCATCAAGCCTAACGATGCGCCGCAGGTCGTTGCTGAATTTGGCGGAGAACCTGAGAAGCTCCAACGCTACCTCGCCTCCGTAGTCCGGGCCATTTTCCGCAACAATGCTGAGAATGTCAAAGCCCTTGATTATGTGCAGCAACGATCTCAGCAAGAGTCATCGAGCACGGAAAGTATTCAAGCTGAAATGAGTCAAGTTGGAGTAAGCGTGAACGCCGTTCGCATCGGCCAGATTGGCGACGAATCCTCGCTCGGTGAACTGCTCAAGACGCAAACTGACCGAGAAATTGCCATCCAAGAGCAGATCACATTCCAAGAGCAGCAGCGAGCGGCAGAAGAGCAAAAGGCACTAAGCCGCACCAAGCAAGAAGCAGCCGAAGAGGCGAACCTCGCCACTGCAACATACAGCGTCAAGATTGCGAGCCAAGCCAAAGAGCAAGTGCTTATTGAAGCGTCGGCTGAAGCCGAGGCCATCAAGATCAAGGCGGAAGCGCAGGCCGAACTCTTTCAGAAACTTGCCGTAGAAATTGGCATGCAGAACGCCGCCCTCCTGGAACTGCTCAAGATCATCGGCGAACGCAATATTGAAATCACGCCACGCGTCATGGTGGTTGGCCAAAACGGAAGCGGCCACGAAGGAACAGCGCTCATTGGAACGATGCTCGACTCCATGGTGCAGAGACAAGAGAAACCGTAGCAGCGGGCCGCTATCGAACGATGATCTGACCCATCCACCGCTCATCGCTTGACGAGAGACCCGTACCAGGACGCACAAGCGCGAGGCTCAAGATGGTCTCCCCTGGCCCCACTGCTTCGAATCTCAAGTACTGCATGCCGATCAAGTCCTGGCGAGCTTTCTGCGCGTCGGTTTGCTCATATTTGTTGCCATCGGGCATCAAGACTGTGCCGACCGGGCGGCGAAGCATTTGCCACACCCGCCCAGAACTTGGACTCTCAGGAAGCTCTACCACCAGAATCTGGCCCACTTTGAGCTCAATGACCCCGCCGGCCTCAAGGAGGGTAACGACGACCTCATTGCTAGAAGCTTTGCGTTTGGCTGGCTGGGCACTTGCACATCCCCCAATAATGGCCATTAACAGGCAGGACGCGATCAGACTCTTCAATCTCATATGTGTGTTCATAACCACGAAGTCTATAGGACGCGTAGAATCCGTGCCCTTCCCCACCTCGGAGCCCACACATGCCCACTGCGACCGCCTGCTCGCCCACAACCGACGAACTCATTGCCCTTCATGGCGAAGACTGTCGAGAACGTATTGAAGCTGGCGTCGCACGCGTTCGCGAACGCTGGACAGATCAAGACGGCGACGCTGAGGCGCTGCACACATTCTGCATGACCCGCTTCGTAGGCGACCCCGCCAAACTCTCGGACCTGATTGACCGCCTCGAAAAGGCCACCGAACAAGTTACTGGCCACCTGTATGAAATGCACCGCACGCTGCGGCGGTGGTCCGACCTTCGTGGCGAACGAATGAACGAGATTGACGATCTTCTGGCCATGTTCGATCCGGCGCCCGATCTCAGTGACCAGTTCTACAAGCAAAAGATCGCCTTTGTCGCGCTCTTGAACTTTGATCGACCTGATCTTGACACCATGCTTGCTGATGGTGATCACTGGACACCAGAGCAGTGGGCAGCAGTTCGCATTTGTCGCAGTTTTGGGCCACGCATTCCTGCCGAAGTTGCAGAACTAGCCCGTGAACTCGGGCACAAGTCCGACACCTTTGTGTCTGACTTCCACGTGCCTGTTGGCAGCCTCGTGACACCCGATGGCAACCGACCTTTCGACGCAGATCGCAAACTACTCGCGCACTGGATCATTCGCGAAGAACTGCGTGGTGGCTACGCCGATGAAGATGGCCTATCGCGCCAACGCGCCCTGATGTGGGTCATGGGCCGGCACATCGATGGCACTATTCCAGCCTCCATTATGAGCGGCGATCTTGAAGGCGACTGGGATCCATCAACCAATACCATTGACGGCGTCGAGGCTACTGAACTGGTCGGACTCGAGCGATATGAACGATGGCTGGACATGTTCACGGTCGCCAAGGCCTATGACGTTCACTACCCGGACCACCCAACGGCCATTGCGAGAAAGTTTGATCTTCAACGCGAGATTCCAGAAGCCGAAGTAGAACGACAACTACTTGATCTCCTCGAATCACCCGCCCGCGAACCGCTTATGGCCTATGTGGCCGAGCGACTTGGCCGACCGCTCGAGGCCCACGACATCTACTTCGACGAAATCGCCCCGTCAAAGCCGGTCGAGGAACTCGACGCATTGGTGCGGTCGCAGTTTGGCGATCACCGCGGACTCCAACTCGCACTGCCCAACCTCCTTCGTGGGCTCGGCTACCCAGGCGGATCGGCAGACTTCCTTGGGTCGCGTGTGCAAGTTGAAATTGCTCGCGGCGCCGGACACGCCATGAGGCCGTACCTGCCCGAATACAACGCGTGGCTTCGCACCAACAGTCTCGATCACGAACTCGGCTGGGACGGGTTCGACACGGCCATGCACGAACTTGGCCACAATCTCGAGCAACTCATTTCAACACACTTTGTGCCTCGCCCAGCCCTTCGTGGTGTACCGAACACGGCCTGCACAGAGGCCTTTGCCTTCTTGTATCAAGGACTTGCCCCGCAGGTACTCGGACTCGGAGAAACGAGCAAGCACGCAGATGACTGCACCGCTGCCCAAACCATGCTTGAGGCATGCCAGATTGCCGGGCCCGCACTCCTTGAACTTCACGTATGGCGATGGCTGTACGCCAACCCTGATGCCGATGCGACTGCGCTTCGCGATCAAGTTCTTGTGACTGCGGATGAACTTTGGAAAGTCCATTTCGAGAGATTCCTTGGGCCCGACAAGCACGCAACGCTTGCTGCATACCAACACATGATCGGCTACCCGCTCTATCTCGCCGACTACGCGCTCGGCCACATCATCAGCCACCAGATTCGGCAACATGTGCAAGGGCGCGATCTCTCAACAGAAACTCTCCGAATCTGTTCCATTGGAAGCATCACACCCGATGCATGGATGCGGCGGGCTGTAGGAAGTGGAATTGATGCCACCACGCTCGGCCAAGACGCCGCCAATGCATGCGGCAGACTCCTGAAGGGATCATGACGTGAGTTCACCCGACGTACTGTTACTCGAGAAGATTCACCCAGATGCTGAAGAAGCATTCGTTGACGCTGGCCTAAGTGTTGGCCGGTGCGACAAATCACTCTCCGGGAACGATCTCCTGTCCGCCATTGACGGTGTCCGATTCCTCGGACTGCGATCCAAGAGTCGCGTCAATGCGGATGTTCTGATCGCTGCGCATTCGCTTGAGGCGATTGGGTGTTTTTGCATCGGGACCAATCAAGTCGATCTCGATGCTGCGGCAGCGGGCGGCACAGCCGTGTTCAACTCACCCTTCTCCAACACGAGAAGTGTTGCAGAAATGACTCTCTCCGAAATCATCGCCTTGCACCGGCGACTCTTCGATCGATCAATGCAATTGCACAATGGCCAGTGGAACAAGTCAGCAGCCGGGGCCCACGAAGTTCGAGGACGCACTGTTGGCATCGTGGGATATGGCCACATCGGATCGCAAGTATCCGTGTTGGCCGAAGCACTTGGCATGCGGGTACTCTTCTATGACGTCTTGCCACGCATGGCACTCGGCAATGCTCAACCGTGCAAAAGTCTTGTGGAACTCTTGCAAAAATCTGATGTGGTCACAATGCACGTTCCGGCAACGCCTACAACACACCACATGATTGGCGCAGATGAACTGAGCACCATGAAAACGGGCGCCTCAATCATTAACAACGCGCGTGGAACCGTGGTCGATCTGGTTGCCCTCGCGCAGTCCATTAACAATGGGCACATCGGCGGCGCAGCACTCGATGTGTTCCCCGAGGAACCCGGCTCTAATAATGACATATTCAGCTGTCCGCTCGCTGGCGCGCCCAATGTCATTTTGACTCCTCATGTTGGCGGCAGCACCGAAGAAGCGCAGTCACAGATAGCTATGGACGTCGCCTCGAAACTCACTCGATTCGCGGCAACCGGCACAACCACTTCCTCGGTCAATATTCCTGAGGTTGATTTGCCAGTGCACCACCCAGAGCATTCACGAATCTTGCACTTCCACCGCAATGTGCCTGGCGTACTCAGTAGCCTGCACACCATCATTGCCAACGCTGGCGCGAACATTCACGCCGAGTATCTGCAGAGCCAAGGCGATGTGTCGTATGTCATTTTGGACATCGATGCGGTCAAAGACGACGTGTTGGCCAAACAGATCAGCGAACTCGACGAGACGATCAGACTACGAGTGCTCTAGAGATCGTCCATGCCGGCGCATGTACAGATAAGGTTGCGATCACCGTATGGGTTGTCCACGCGGCCGACTGGCGGCCAAAATTTCCGCTCTCGCAGCCAATCCGCCGGCCAAGCAGCCTGTTCACGCGTGTAAGGGTGCGGCCATGTATCGCTTGTCATCATCGCCACAGAGTGCGGTGAATTCTTCAGAACATTGTCCGCACGATCAGCCTGCCCTGATTCAACTTCTGCAATTTCGCCGCGAATGGCGATGAGCGCATCGCAGTATCGATCAAGTTCAGCCAACGACTCGCTCTCGGTGGGCTCAATCATCAGCGTGCCGGGCACTGGCCATGACATGGTCGGCGCATGGAATCCATAATCCATCAGCCGCTTGGCCACATCGTCGGCCTTGATTCCGGCAGAGGAATCGAACGGGCGTAAGTCAATGATGAATTCATGAGCACAGAACCCATTGCCGTTTCTGAACAACACATCAAAGTGAGGTTCGAGCCGCTTCGCCATGTAGTTGGCTGACAACACAGCCATATTGGAGGCATGGGCCAAGCCCGCATCGCCCATCATCTCGATGTACATCCAAGAGATCGGCAGAATGCTTGAACTACCCCACGGCGAGGCCGACACCGGATCAATGCCTAGCACGCCATCAGGCAACGGCGAAACGACTGGGTGGCCCGGCAAGAATGGCTTCAGGTGATCTGCCACTGCAATAGGGCCAACACCTGGTCCACCACCACCGTGTGGAATGCAGAATGTCTTATGCAAGTTGAGGTGACATACATCGGCGCCAATATCGCCGGGTCGTGCATGCCCGAGCATCGCATTGAGGTTTGCGCCATCAAGATAGACCTGTCCGCCGGCCTCATGTACCAATGCGCAGATTTCACGAATTGTGTCTTCAAACACGCCGTGCGTTGACGGGTAGGTGATCATGATGGCACCAAGGCGATCTCGATTGGCTTCAATCTTGGCCTTGAGATCATCAATCGAGATGTCACCTTCATCACAGGCCACGGGAACGACCGAGAATCCTGCGACAATGGCGCTCGCTGGATTCGTTCCGTGAGCAGACATTGGAATGATGCACACCGTGCGATCGCGATCCCCGTTCGCGTGGTGCCACGCTCGAATCGCAAGCAACCCAGCGTACTCGCCTTGCGATCCTGCATTTGGCTGCAAAGACACACCATCAAACCCCGTGAGGTCGGCCAGCCGCTGTTCGAGCTGACCGAACATGGCGGCATATCCCGAACACTGATCTTGCGGCGCAAAGGGATGCATACCGCCAAATGTTCGCCAGCTCACTGGAAGCATTTCTGAAGTTGCATTGAGCTTCATGGTGCACGAACCAAGCGGGATCATCGAGTGTGCGAGCGACAAGTCACGCGACTGCAACCGTGTGATGTACCGCAACATTTCCGTTTCGGAGTGATGCGTATTGAAGACGTCATTGAGCAAGTATCCGCTCGTCCGAGCAAGATCGCTAGGCAAGGCAGATGCATCAACGCTTCCACATGAGGTCCCGGGTGCTATGGCCTGCAAGATTGTGAACACATCTGCATCAGAAGTTGTTTCGTCAAAGGTCACGCCAACAAGCGGCTCACCATCGAACCGACGAAGATTGAATCCGGCATCGAGCGCTCGCTTCGTCATCGCCGCAGCGTCGTTCAGACTCTGTGCCTGCACAAGCACTGTGTCAAAACGTTCACCACCAAGTACATCCACCCCGGCGGACTGTAACGACGTTGCAAGCCAGTTTGCCCGCCTACGCACGCCCTCCGCGATTGAGCGAAGACCTGCGGGACCGTGCCAAATCGCGTACATCCCAGCCATGATGGCAAGCAGCACCTGCGAAGTGCAGATGTTGCTCGTCGCTCGATCGCGACGAATATGTTGCTCACGTGTTTGAATGGCCATGCGATAAGCCGTCACGCCGGTTGAATCTTTCGAGACCCCGATGATGCGACCAGGCATTCTGCGAACGTACTGCTCACGCGTTGCCATATAGGCCGCGTGCGGCCCGCCATATCCCATTGGAATGCCAAATCGCTGGGTCGAACCAACTGCGATATCAAAGCCCATTTCACCGGGCGGTGTCATGATTGTGAGCGACATCGGATCGGCAATCATCACCGGAACAGCACCAGCATCCTTGGCCAACTTCGCGAGCGATGACCAGTTCTTCACCGTGCCACGTGTATCAGGCGACTGTACTAACACGCCACAGCAGTCCGCAAGATCCGGCACTGATGTGGCCAGATCAACCACAACAAGTTCCATCCCCAGCGGCTCGGCGCGACCACGAAGAACCGCGAGGGTTTGCGGATGACACTGATCCGAGACGACAAAGCGAGTTCGATCACCTTGCGCAATCCGACGACACATCACCATGGCTTCGGCCGCCGCCGTGGCTTCATCAAGGAGTGATGCATTGGCAACCGGCAAGCCAGTTAGATCGCACACCATCGTCTGGTAATTCAGCAATGCTTCAAGACGCCCCTGCGAGATTTCTGATTGGTATGGCGTGTACTGCGTATACCAACAAGGATTCTCAAACACCGATCGAAGGATGACAGGCGGAAGAACAACATCGTGGTAACCCATGCCAATGCACGTTCGCACAACCGTATTCTGTTCTGAAAGTTTCCAGAGCTTGGCAAGGGCATCCGATTCGGACAACGCCTCTACATGCGTAGCGGCCACGGACCGAATATCTGCTGGCATGGCCTTGTCCATGAGATCAGCAAGCTGATCACACCCCACCGTGTCCAGCATCGTTCGCGTATCACGCGGATCCGACCCCACATGCCGCGACACAAACGCGCCAAGATCTGAGGATGTTTCGGGTGCGGTTGTGGTGTGCTCGGCCATGCACTGCTCCATGCGGATGCGTCCTTATTGGTGCCCGGCGGGCAAGTGAAGAGCCGCATTGTAGTCGCCACGCGTATGTCAGATCGAGATAACTTCACCCTGCTTGAGGGGTCGCATGGGCCCACTCGGGACCTCAGCCCCATCGGGCAGGTGGATCAGGCGAATCTTGGCTTTGAGTCCAGCGGGAAGCATGTCGAGTTCAGTCCACCGCGTGTGCTTGAAGTGGTCCCCGCACTCGTGCACAATGCAATCCGCGACCGACAGCCAGTCAATATGGGCCTGCTCGAATTCAGAATCGCCAGACCATGCGAGGCACCCATCGCCGCCACGAATGAGCAGGCCTGCCGTCGGCACCGAGTGCCGGGTCCGGCGACAACTCACGTCCAACCCGGCCACATCGAATCCACGGCCCGGCGTCATTGGGCATGGCTCAAAATAATCTTCGAGTGTGCTCGTGCCCCCGGTGCCCTTCGTCGCGCCGTCCATCGCCGGAGCGAGCTTCTCCCACACCCGGGCGAGTACCTCAGGCAATGCATGAAGGCGGGGGCGGCCCGATTTCTCAGAGATGTAACGGCGAAAGAATCCAAACGTCTCGAGCCCATTGCTGTGGTCGCCGTGGAGATGTGTCAGCAGGATGTCATCGATCTGATCGATATCAACCGGCACACCTGAAACCTCAGCCGCCGAGCGATACATCGCCAAGACAGGCCCTGGACAATCGATTGCAATGAGCCCCTCTGGGGCCTCCACGAGACCACTTGAGCCAAAGTGCACCGCGCTGAACGCATCGCCGATACCAGTAACAAGAAGTTGCACGCCACTATCGTCGCATGAATCGCCTCCCCGTGCCATGTCAATCTCCAGACTGGTGGTAGACTGACCCCGTGAGAATGACAGATGTGATGCAGCAGCATGCTCATTCGATTGATGGCCCTATTGAGGAGTGCCTCGTGAGACCCTATCACCAAACACTGTTTCGGTCGTCTGCAGG
>JABJQE010000296.1 GCA_018663565.1 Phycisphaerae bacterium | reverse complement strand
GGACGACACGGATTGCCTGCTCCCAGCCATCGTCCTGAAAGTCACTTACGAGAAAGGCAGTGCATCGACGTCGTTGGACGTGGCGGAAGTACTCAAGGGCACCAGCGATATCCGTGCCGTTTCCGACGGGCTCGTGCGCCAAGAGTTCTCGGATGACGCGCAAGACATGCTGCGTCCCCTTGCGTGGGGGTACAAATTTCTCGATGCGATCTGTGAACGCGAGTAAGCCAACCTTGTCATTGTTGCGAATGGCCGAGAAGGATAGTGTCGCGCAAAGTTCTGTAATCAGTTCGCGTTTGGTCTGTTCATTTGTGCCGAACCCCTGCGACCCACTCATGTCTACGATCAACATAACCGTCAATTCGCGTTCTTCGCGAAATTGTTTGATGTGCGGATCGCCCGAGCGGGCCGTGACGTTCCAGTCAATTGCACGCACATCGTCACCAGGTTGATACGGACGGACTTCTTCGAACTCAATACCACGCCCCTTGAATGCGGAGTGATACTGCCCTGCAAGCAACTCGCTTGCAAGCCGCGAAGTCGCGATTTCGATCCGCCTGATCTTTTTGAGCAGTTCGGTAGGGATCATGGTCGTGATTCCGAGGGTTCGTTGGTCAGGGGACTGGGACGTGATCAAGCACAGCTTGGATGACATCTTCCGATGATTTCTCTTCGGCTTCAGCTTCGTAGGTTGTTGCTACTCGATGTCGAAGTACGTCCATGGCGAGATTTTTTACGTCTTGCGGCACAACATAGCCACGCCCGTCGAGAAAGGCTTCGGCCTTGGCTGCGAGTGAGAGTGCAAGCGTGGCCCGCGGGGAAGCACCGAATTCGACAAGTGCGCCGAGTTCTGGGGAAATCAGTCCTGGTTCGCGTGTTGCATACACAATGTCAACAATGTACTTGGCAATCTTTTCGTCAAGGTAGATGGAATCGACCACCTTTCTTGCGTTGAGAATATCTTCTGGCGTCATGACTGCCGAAACAGATCGTGGCGCGGCGGTCGTAGCCATGCGATGCAGAATCTCGACCTCTTCTTCGCGGGTCGGGTACGTCACGACCACTTTGAGCAAGAAGCGATCTACCTGTGCTTCAGGAAGTGGATACGTGCCTTCTTGCTCGATTGGATTCTGCGTCGCGAGTACAAGGAACGGATCTGGAAGAGGATGAGTTTCTTTGCCGATCGTGACCTGTCGTTCTTGCATTGCTTCGAGAAGAGCGCTTTGGACTTTCGCGGGGGCGCGATTGATTTCGTCTGCAAGGACAATATTCGTAAAGATCGGTCCCTTGTTGACGACGAAATCGCCCTCTTGGGGGCGGTAGATCAGCGTGCCAATGACGTCTGCAGGCAGCATGTCTGGCGTGAACTGAATACGTTGGAAGTTGGTGTCAATGCCCTTGGCGAGGCTCGAGACGGCCAGCGTCTTGGCCAGGCCTGGCACGCCTTCAATGAGAAGGTGCCCGTTCGCGAGAATTGACACGAGCATTCGGTTGAGCAGGACATCCTGGCCAACCACAACTTCGTGCATCTCGCGAATCAGGCGGCGAAATGGCTCGCTTGCTTCCTTCACCTGCTGAGCGACGATATCGACACTCGTTTGGGTGCTGTTCATGGCGTTCTCCGTGGCCGATTCACCAGCCTGCATGATTGACATCAATTGATCTCCAGGAGCGGTGATGCGGATTCACGCGACTATGCGTGAACCCTGTCCGCAGTGTCATATGCATACGGACGACCCTGAAGGGGGGTTCGAGCCGATTCTAGACTGTTTGAGAGCTTCTTGGGTCTTCAATCGATTAGCGGCGTTTGTGCGGCCATGGGCGGCTCGCTGGATCTTGGCCCCAGAACGTGACGTATTGCTCATAGACAGTGGGGTGGGCCGCGCGAAAGGGGATCGGGGCGTCAAAGAAACACTCCGTTGTGACGGCAAAGAACTCGGCCACATTGGTCAGTCCATAGGGCCGAATAATGTCTCGCCCGCCGGTGGCATATCGCTGCCGGAGGGTCTCGAACGTTGCAGACATGGTCTGGTGCCACGGGGCATAGTCGGCGCGATTCTTGAGAAGCGGTGTGCCGTTGGTTGTGCCGGCCATCATGTCAACTGCGTGTGCGAGTTCGTGGAAGACCACATTCAGTCCGCGTCCTGGTGAATGAGATGATTGAAGTGAATCCTTCCACGACAAGACGATTGGACCGTTGTACCAAGCCTCGCCTAGGTTGGCAGAACCTGAATGCACAAGTCCATCTGACCCGACTCGTTCTTGCGTTTGTACATAGGCCGCCGGGTAGAGCAAGAAGGTGCGGACATTGTGAAAGTAATCAGTCGAGTCGAGATGCAAGAGCATGATGCTTGCCTGCGCAGCAATGACGACCTGCATGCGATCGGTGACGTCGAGATCACTGCATCCTTCCCAGTACTTCTCGTCGAGCAAGATCATGATGATCTCCCGAAGCCGTGTGTTTTCTGAGGCGTCGAGTAACTGTATATAGGGCACATCTGATTCAAGAATGTGTTCCCATGCAGTCGGAAACGGAGATTCAAGCAGCTTGCGGCGATGGTGTTTGCGAAGCAGTGACATGATGTGGGCTAACTGCGTTCCACGAGTCGGTCAATGAGATGTGTTGATTCGGCGAGGGCTTGCTCGGCGAATGGACCAAAGAACGTAGAGACTTCCCCGAACGCATCGTGAAATGCGGTCGCATCGCCTGCCTGAATGAGCGATTCAAATTCAGATGCCGCTTCGCGGAAGGCCTTGGCCACCTTGGTGGTGTTCGGATTCGACATTTGAATGGCGCTGTAGAGATTGGGGGACTGGGCAAAGTGCCGCGCGGTCATCAGGAGTTCAAGGTGATAGATCGGGCTGCTAAATCGAAGCGTTTCCTCGACGGAGACGTTGAGTTGCTCCATCGTTCGGCCAAGCACTTCGGTGGAGTAGTGAGTCAGCACCTGCACCACGGCCATGATGCGGTCGTGGTCTTCGGGGGTAGTTTCAAGTAGCGTCAGTCCAGCGGCGGAGAGCGTGGAGTTCAGCCAGGTATCCCAATTGGCACCCTCCACGAGCCTCGCGGGCGTGATGGCGACGCGTTGCCCTTGCATAGTGTGAACACCGGGCCCAAACAGCGGATGCGTCCCGATGACGCTGGCAGTACTTGCTGCGAGCATGGCGGTCACTGGCGATCGCTTGATGCTCGTGACGTCGGTGAACAGTCCATCTTCGCGGAGGTGTGGTCCAGCTCGCTCAATGACCTCCTCGGTCTCGCGGATGTCCACAGAGACCAGCACGACATCACTCGCCTTGGCGGCTTCCTCGATGCTGAGCGTGGTGTCGCGATCGACGAGCAGCATCTCATTGCCCATGTGGCTCAGGAAGTCGCTCATCATGGTGCCCATGCCGCCATTGGCCCCAATGACGGCTACCGTGCGGGGGATCAGGCTCTCTGGGGCAGCAGCATGGAGTTTGGCTTGCCTATTTCGACTCGCCCAGAGCACGAGCCTGAACAGGCTCTCAGTTACCTCAGGATTGAGTCCGCTGCCGCTCGCCACTTTTCGGCGGTCTGCAAGTAGGGCGGCTTCGCGGCCGTCATCCCGAATAGGCACACCTGTTGCCCGCTTGACCGCGGCTACCTCGCCCACAATTTCGTGCCGCTCGGCGAGAAGCGCCATGAATTGATGGTCAATCTGATCAATTCGATCTCGCAGGGCTTGGAGGGCCGGCGGAATCTCGGGACTGGGCTCGTGTGGATGAGTCATGAAGAGCCGTCAGGATACGCCGAGACGCCATCAGTCTGTATGATTTAGCTCGTCCAGTTTTTGGTACTTATTCACAGAGCGGATCTCTCCGGGAGAAGGACCCACAGCATGAACACGACGGTCACAGCGCCGCACGCGAGTTCTACCTTTATCGATGAATTTTTGGACATCGTCAAGCGGCGAGATCCGGATCAAGTCGAATTTCAGCAGGCCGTACAAGAAGTTGTGATGTCTCTTGAGCCTGTGCTTGATCGGCATCCTCACTACCGGCGGCTTCGTGTACTTGATCGATTGATGGAACCCGAACGGGTGACGCAGTTCCGCGTGCCGTGGGCGACTGACGACGGGGAAACGCAGGTCAATCGTGGATTCCGAGTGGGGTTCAGTTCAGCCATTGGTCCATACAAGGGCGGCCTACGATTTCATCCCAGTGTGAACCTGAGCATTTTGAAGTTCCTCGCGTTTGAGCAGATATTCAAGAACAGCCTGACTGGTCAGCCTATTGGTGGTGGCAAGGGTGGGTCAGACTTTGATC
>JABJQE010000295.1 GCA_018663565.1 Phycisphaerae bacterium | reverse complement strand
TGCAGACCGATATATCGCCCGAGACAATGCTGCACGCTCCGCCCGCCGCTGCTGCGGACGAACATGTCGTACAGTCAGATCCGCCACCGAGGAATTCGCCATACACAAGATCGCACACTTCTCGCGTGAAACTCTCGCAGCAGATGTCTTGATCTGGCAAGCAGCACGCGCCGGTCGCTTGATTGTCACAGGCCGTTGTGCCACAAGTCTCGCCAAGATGGAAGACGATTGAGTAGCCCGGGTCAAGACCGTCCCACATCAGCTGACACTGCTGCGAGTCAACCCCATCAACGCATGACTCAAAGTCACCAGTTGCGTTGAGCGTACAACAGGCGCCAAATGGCATGCATGGCACTTGGTCGCATCGGCCCCGAATGGACCATCTGCCGCCCATATCTTCGCAGTCAAGTCGAATGAGGTCTGAGCAGAAACGCGACCCCCCCATCTCCATGCAGCATGCACCGACAGTATTGTCAGGCTCGGTTGCGCACACGGGGAATTCACAGGGAGTATCCCAAAGGGGAAGGATTTGGTTCACGCTAGGATCGCCAAGAGGGTCTCGCATGCCCCCGGGCACTCTGCAATGCTCAGTTCCATTGAAGACCGTGTTCGCCCAAACATCTCGCAACGTGCCGCCAAGATCTCGACACTCTTCACATGTCAACTCTGCGCATCGCGCTTCGCCATCTGGACCAGTGAAACAACACGGAGCTGTCCGGCGGCACCAATCTCGTTCAGTACAGGTTGTCCCGGCTCCCATGAAGAATCCAGAGGCATTGCGATCCTTCACCATTCGATAGTCCCAGCTGCCTTGGATGACGATCCACTGGTAGGACCAATCGAGTGCGATACAGTCATAGGCTGTCGTTTCGTAGCACAGACCATCTAGGCAACAAGCTCCGGTGGCGTTGGTGGGTTCAGAAACAACACACACTTCACCGCATGTCCAGGTCGCATCTGCGCCGGGCACATCGTCTGACTCTTCCAGACACTGCACCAAGATCTCGCCGCTCGGCGGGACATACAGGTTTACCGGCGCCACGCATGTGCCACTCGACGAAACGATGGCCGATCCATCCCACACAAAGTCAGGCGTGGGGCCGCACTCTGCTTGCGTTCCGAATGGATGCACATCGAAGTACGGCGGCGGCGTCGAATCAGGATCAGTGGGCACACCGGCGTCGCTAGATAGCCACACACGCAAGAACGCTTCTTGAGGTGACGTGCTTGCGGTATCGCTAAGCGTCAAGCAAAGGTTGGACCACGAAAATGAATCCACCAGTGAACCAGCCACGTCATTGAGCACCATGACGTCTGTGCCATACGGCGGCACAGGAGGCGTGGCCGGGACAGTTGGCTCGGTCACACTCTCATAACACGGCGGGCACACTGTGAGTGAATTGGTACACCCCTGCTGCACAATGCGAACTCGGGCAGTCGCCGTTTCAGGATCCACAGGCGGATCCAGCGCGGGCGGAACAGTCACGATCTCATATTGGAAGACATCCACTCCGCAGAATTCAGCAGGCGGCGTATAGAGCACGACTTGATCAGCATTTGGATTCGCCGGGTCGTCCACGATGTCAACAGTGCCGCCCAAAATCGTAGCCGCTGGCAAGTTGGCAGACCCATTCGGCCACCACTCAGGAATTGTCGGGTTCGCTGCATCAAATACACCCAGTTGCGAGAGTTCCATCGGGAACAAACTGTCTGGATCGTCGTACTGCGTCACGCAACCAGGTGCGACGTCATTGACCATGACATCGAAGTACTGCGCCACACCACTCGTGTTGATATAAAAGTCGTCACTCGCGTACGGCACGTTCGGGTGGTTCGGATCCAGCCCCCCCGCACCGGACCACGAGCAATCCATATTCGCGAACCGGCTATATATCCGCGCAGATATTTCAGATCGGAACCGCAACTGCAAGTTGGCCGTTCCGCCTGGGCAGCTAGCGCAATAACTCATCAACGTCGGCGGCATCGCATCGGTGTTGATAGGCAAGACCTCGTCGGTATACAGTCCACTATTGTAATATTTGTGCACGCAATCGGGCGAGGCGGATACTCCTTCGCACGGCGGGCCAAAGCAACGGTCATATCCATACGAGCTTGTTTCGTTCACACCAATGCCAAGGCCGAGCGCCCGAACGGTCGCAACCAAATCCCAGTTCGCATTGTCGCGGTCGAATGGCGTGCCTGGCCATGGGAAGGTGCCTCGCACAGCAGCGACGGCGTATGGCGGATCGCCCTGCACACATAGCGTGCGCTCTTCTCCAGCTGCAACATCCTGCGTCTCTACGCCAAACTCTCCTGGATAGGCATCGCTATCTGAGAAATAGGGGCGTTCATATGGGAAGCCGGACAGCAACAGAATGAAATTACTGCTTTGTCGAACATCGTTAAATTGATGATCCACATCGTTCTCGGCGAGATTCCACTCTGTCCACATCTGAGTATACGTATTGATGATGGACCAGTTGATGTCATCGTCGATCTGTGAACTTGGTGTGCACTCACCAAGGAGATCTTGGCATGACGTACCAGGGCCAAGCCACATGGCGTTAGCATCGGTCGGGCACTGCTCCTCCAACTGGTTCTCATAACAGTCGCCGTCGTAGCAGCACGCCCCAGCGATGTAGTACACCGGGTCGGCTCCATCTGCACCTCGCAGAATGAGATCACCGATTTGGTACGACACCAACGCATCGCGTTCGAGGATCCAGTTCACCGAAGCCATGAGCATGGTGGCATAACGTTGTGCTGCTTGCACATCGCCATCAAATCGATCGAGATACCAACCATCGGTATCAATTGCGAGCCGTGCGTATTGGCACTCGGCTTGCGGGGGCGCATGCACGCCGCCTGATGTTTCATTCTGCATCGTTGCAGGGCAGATAAAGTCTTGCCAGTCGGTCCCCGTCTCTTGATTGCCATTGCCCAAATTGGCCGTGAAGACGCAAGGGAAGCACTCCTTCGTCCAGTAGCCCGCTTGACCGGTGCCATTGAACGAATCCGTAATGATGCTAGCGTCATCGCATATTGACTGCGGCACACTGATACATGCCACCTCCTTGAAGTATTCCAAGATGGGGTCGTCAGGATCGTCGGAGAAGTCTTCACACAAGACCTGCTGTTCAATACAGCAGGCGCCGGGAGCGCTTGAACAAAAGAACGGGTCGAGTGCCAGAATCTCGGCAGCGCTCACAAAGTTGTCGGCTGGCATTTGTCCCGGTGCGGCAAGCTCTTCGCCAAGACACACGGCGGGTTCAATCACAAACCGGCCGCCTCTGTAGGCGCAGTCGCAGGCGGATAGGTCAATAATGTCGAACATGCCCGGGTCAAGTGGATCCTCAATGCAGCAGGCACCAAACCAGTTGCCT
>JABJQE010000294.1 GCA_018663565.1 Phycisphaerae bacterium | reverse complement strand
TTGGGGATCACCGGGCACGATCACAGCGGGTCGCCGCCCTCGTTTTTCGGTAGCACCTTTGGACGTATCCAGTCGCAGTTTGGCCTTGCGGGTCGAGGCGTCGGGGCCGTGGCACACAAAGCACCGATGGGCCAGAATGGGAGCGATGTCACGACCGTAGGACGGGGCCACCGCATCCCCTTGAACGGCGGTTGAAGCCATCGTCGCACCAACCACTCCCAACCACATACTGACTTGAATGGCCATGGAGCAAGTGTACTGTAGAAATGTAACCACGATTCCAGCAGCCGCACGCGTGCCGTGCGCTTCTGCCTCGTAGAAACAATACGCCTCTACTCAAACACCACGCCTCGGCCGTTATGCACCATGACGCGGTCCTCGAGATACCAACGCACCGCGCGGGCGAGCACTGTTCGTTCGATATCGCGACCCTTGCGGATCATGTCCTCGACGCGGTCGCGATGAGTGACGCGGGTGACGCCCTGTTCGATGATCGGTCCATCATCGAGATTGGCCGTGGCAAAATGCGCCGTAGCGCCAATCAACTTGACGCCCTTCTCGTGCGCCTGGTGGTAGGGCCTTCCTCCGGCGAATGCCGGGAGAAAGGAGTGATGAATATTGATGATGCGGTCGCGGTAGGCCTCGACGAAGGTCGGGCTGAGCACCTGCATGTATCGTGCCAGCACGATCAGGTCGATGCACTCGCTGTCCAACAACGCCCGCTGCACCGCCTCGGCCTGTTCATCACCGGAATGCGCAACGGGAGTGTGGTGGAAGGGCACATCAAAGCGCCTCGCCACATCCGCTAGGCCAGCGTGATTGGACACGATCATCGCGATGCGGCAATTGAGCTGTCCATCACGCCGAAGCAGCAGCAAGTCGTGCAGGCAGTGGTCTTCACGCGACACAAAGATCGCTACTTGACGAAGCGATCCTGACCATTGAATACGCCAGTTGAGTTGCAGAGGATCACGCAACTCAGCCAGCGCCGCATCGACTGCGTCGACATCGGGCGCCTGATCCGGCCATGACACATGCAATCTCTGCAGAAAGGTGCCGCTCTGAAAGTCGGTGTGCTGCGCGGCATCGAGAATATTTCCTCCGACATCGTTGAGGCAGTTGGTCACCTGCGCCACAATGCCCGGACGGTCAGGGCAGTGAATGAGGACGACCGCTTCGTGTGGAGTTGTAGTTGACATGGCTGGGGCATCCTATCTCGGCGGCCGATTAGAAACGGATTTTCGACCTGCAGCACAGGAATCGCAACGAAATCCCATGAAACTCACACGACACATCCCCATTGCCTGTGTGCCCGTGCATTGCAATCAGTGTACTGGGGGAATGCGGTTCTGATTTTGACATCAGCACGCGGGGCGTACGCTTCTGCGTAGCATCAAGGCGTTGCTGGCTTCTCAAGAACTGCACGGCCCCCACGCGATAATGAGGAGCAACAGGTCGTCAACATCAACCATTCCACTGGCATCAATGTCGCTCGTGGTATCGCCGGCAATTCCCCATTGCTCCAGGAGCAATAGCAAGTCGTGGATATCAATCACCTGATCGCCGGTGATATCGGCGGGGCAATCGGAGACCGTGGACTTGCTGTGCTCGAGCATATAACTGAATACGGCAGCCTTGCCCGCTGCAGTCACACTGAATCCATGACCCGAACCATTGCACTTCCACAACTCCACCGAACCCCCGGAGTCACATGCACTGCTCCGGTAGACATCTGTTTCAGACCCTCCGACATACCCGTCGAAATCGATTGTGTCCAAGACCTGTGTGCCCATCGGCTGACACCCATTCTGCTGCGCCCACTGGTCTACTGTCGCTTGTGCGCCAGGATATTGAGATGAACCAAAGGACCCGCCCGAGTACAACACGGTGTCATCAGAGGTGCCATGCACCTGAAGCACATGCACTGGCTGCTCAGCAGCGCACTGCGCTGGATCATTCCAAACCGCACCTGCAATCGATGTGGCCGACGCGATCACATCGGGCCGCGCGCATGCCAACGCATGGCACATGAAGCCACCATTGGAGTGGCCGATGAAGTGGATATGCGATGAGTCGACGTTGTACCGCGATTGAATCGACGCGACCAAGTCCATCAAGTACCCGATATGGTCGATGTTCTCACCCAGAAAGTCGCAGCATGCATGCGTCGCGTTCCAGTAGTTGGAGCCCCATAAATCGGTGCTTCCAGTTGGAGAGGCGTACAAGAACCCGCGAGCCTCCGCCTCGGGCCATAGCCCAAGGAGCCCATTGGTTTCATTCCCATTGCCTGTGTACCCGTGCAACGCAATCACCAAAGGCGATGGCACCATTGGGTCGTAGTTGGCAGGTGTCCGAACCGGTACATCATCGACAGGCGTAAGAACCGCCCACGACGAAGTCGTAAACAACCCGGCAAGCAAGAGTGAGCAGCACCATTTCATCGCGTCATTAGTTTCCACACATGTGTGTGTACCAAAGAACGGCTCTGACGATCGTTATAAATAGCATGAATTGAAGTCTTGCAGACCCCATAGGCCCGCACAAATGGAACTACGGAGCATCGGTTCTTCGGATCCGGGCTTCGCGGCACCCGGGTCTTGATTGGAGGGTTGATCGGCCATCAGCCTATTACTGTACCGCGGACAAGGGAACGTGATAAACGACCCTTACACACGCATGATCTATCGGAAGGCGTTTGGCACGAGGGCGTTCTTTGGAACTCGTGTTCAAGCGCACTATGGATACCAAGGCAGTAATTTTTCTTCAGGTTTCAGCAAGGTTGGGGGTGTTGCATTGAGGGATTCCCCGTTGATCACCCGTTCGTACTTCTCAAGATAGGCCAACGCCATCCGCTTCGAGTTGAAGTATTCGGTCGCATATGCAGTACATGTGGCCGGATCCCACCGATCCGCATCGGCCATCGCTGTGGCCAGTTCCGATTGACTGCTTGAGAGTAACCCGACTTCGGGTGGAACGAGTTCCGGGAGCGATCCGTAGGGCGTTCCAAAGACAGGACACCCGCAGTGCATGCTCTCGATGATTGCTAGGCCGAAGGGTTCGTGCCAACGAACCGGGAACACCAGTCCTTGAGATCTGCTCATGATCTCGTACTTCTGGTGATCGTTGGTCATGCCATGGAAACTGATGCGAGAGCTTGCAGTAAATCTGAATCCCATGGAGAAGTTGAGGCGATGCCCGCCAAGGACATGGAGTCGGGCTGAAGGAACTTCTTTAGTTGCAGCAATCGCGCCTCTCACATTCTTTTTTCTCCATGCGGCTTTGCCAAGAAAGTGAAAGTCGCAACGCGGCAAACTGGATTGTGCAGCATCTTGCCAGTCCAAACCATTGTGGACGAACGATTCAGATCCGTGTCTGGCAGCATGATTTTTTGATACGAATACCGTATTCCGGTCTATACTTTCTCCGGGAAGAACATTTCCATGTTGGGTGAAGATGTACGGTGATTGCATCGCTTTTGGCACACCGGAGTTGAAGTGCACGATGTCAACATCTGGTGGGATAAGTTCTCGAACGTCCTGCCTAGGTTCGTATGGCAGGACATCGGCGAACGGGCATTCTGATCCTGATGGCGCGAGAAGTTGGACGCGATGGCCGAGAAGAGAGAGTTCTTTGGCCAAACACCACACCACGCGGGGAGACCCTCCGTACAGCAGAGCAGGGAGGCGTTCGTTCGAGGTGATGATGATGTTCATGCTCAGAGCGGCTTTCTAGCAGGTGGTATCTACCCCGGTGCTGCTGCAAGCATTTCGTCCACACTTTTCTTTGCATCACCGAAGAGCATCCGCGTGTTGTCATTGAAGAACAGGGGATTCTCGACGCCGGCGTATCCGGTGGCCATCCCGCGTTTCATGACGACGACCATCTTGCTCTTCCAAACCTGAAGGACTGGCATGCCAGCGATGGGGCTGCTGGGGTCGTTCTCGGCGCCGGGGTTGACGATGTCGTTGGCGCCGATTACGAGTACGACGTCTGTATCGGGCAGGTCGTTGTTGATTTCATCCATCTCGAGCACGATGTCGTAAGGGATGCCTGCTTCAGCGAGGAGTACGTTCATGTGGCCAGGTAGCCGACCCGCGACGGGATGAATCGCGAACCGAACTACAACGCCGTCGGCGCGAAGTTTCTTGGTGAGGTCAGCAAGTGCATGCTGAGCCTGCGCTACGGCCATGCCGTAGCCGGGCACGATGACGACCGATTTTGCAGCCCGCATGTAGTCAACAGTATCTTCAGCGTTGATTTCAATGACCTCGCCCTGTGGCCCTTCGCCCGGCGCGGCCTTGGTGCCCTCAGCAGCGCCAAAACCGCCAAGGATGACGCTCACGAGCGAACGGTTCATTCCACGGCACATGATGAGCGACAAGATGGCACCGCTGCTGCCGACGAGCGCGCCGGTAATAATGAGAAGGTCGTTGCCGAGCATGAAGCCCGCCGCTGCTGCGGCCCAGCCGGAATACGAGTTGAGCATTGACACGACGACCGGCATATCGGCGCCGCCGATTGCCATCACCATGTGCGCGCCGAGTAGGCCGGTGAGCACCGTGGCTGCAATAAGCAGAGTGACGCCTAGGGTGTCTATTACGATGGCGTCTGCGGCAACATCTACTGCGGCATCAACAAACCAAACCCCGAGCAGCACTGTGACGATGGCCGCTACGAGGTTGAGTAGATGACGAGCAGGCAGCATCAGCGGCTTGCCGGAAATCTTTCCGTGCAGTTTCAGCCCTGCGATGATTGAGCCAGTCAGCGTGATGGCGCCAACACAAACACCGATGTAGACCTCGATTTCGTGCACAATTGCTTCGGCCATGCTCATGCCCGGGTGCGGATCGAGGAAACTCGCGAATCCAACAAGCACTGCGGCCGCGCCGACAAATGAATGCAAGAGTGCCACGAGCTGCGGCATTTCGGTCATTTGAACACGAATCGCAAGCGCGCCGCCAATGAGCGCGGCCGGGATAATCGCTATCGCAAGCCAGCCATAGAGCGTGACGTCCGGCCCAAGAATGGCTGCGACCAGCGCAAGCGCCATGCCAAGAATGCCGTACCACGTGCCACGAGAAGCCGTTTCCTGTTTAGAAAGGCCGGCGAGGCTAAGAATAAACAACACGCCTGCAACGAGGTAGGCGATGGTCACGAGCGAGTTACCAGCAGCATGGTCGGCCACAGGGGCCGCCGTCGTGGCAATCGCGGTGTCGAGCATCCAGTGCACGGGACTATCTCCTGAACATCGCAAGCATGCGGCGGGTCACGAAGAATCCGCCAGTGATATTGATTGTGGCAAAGAACACGGCAAGTAGGCCAAGCGCTACAGCGCCGCCTGTCGCATGGTCTGACAAGTGCAGCAATCCGCCAAGAATAATGATGCCGCTGATGGCGTTGGTCACGCTCATGAGCGGCGTGTGGAGCGCCGGCGTGACGGCCCAAACCACCTGCCAGCCGACGAAGCACGCCAAGACGAACACGGTGAAGTGTGTCGTGAAGTCGGTGGGGGCCCAGAGGCCGATCGCGAGGATCAGCGCAAGGCCCGCGAGTGCGCCAACAACAGTCATGATGCCCTTCTTCGCAGCGGGTGCAATGACGGGCGTGTGTTCGACATCGACCGACTCCGACTCTGGGCGTTTGCCAAAATCCTTCGCGTAGTCGGTCGTTGTGGTTGGCTCGTCTGGTCTTGGTGGCGGCCAGGTGATGGCGTGGTCGTGCGTGACCAAGGCGCCGCGAATAATCTCATTGTCAATATCGACCGTGAAGTCCTCACCGCCGCCCATTTCTTGCAACATCGCGGTCAGGGCATTTCCATAGAGTCGACTCGAGAGCGAGGGCATACGGCCAGGAAGATCGGTGTATCCAACGATTGAGACGCCGTGGTGTTCTATGATTTTGCCAGCGACTGTCAATGCGCAGTTGCCGCCGCGTTCTGCAGCGAGATCGACAATGACAGAGCCTTCCTTCATGGTTTCCACCATGCCGGACGTGATTAATACCGGCGCGTCTCGGCCTGGAATCATCGCTGTTGTCACGATGATGTCCACTTCAATGGCTTGCTCGGCAAAGAGCTTCATCTCTGCTTCAAGGAAGGCCTCGCTCATGACCTTGGCATAGCCGCCTTCGCCTTCGCCGCTTTCTTCAAACTCAAGCACTAGGAAGTCGGCGCCAAGACTCTCAACTTGTTCTTTGACCGCAAGCCGCGTGTCAAAGCCGCGAACGATTGCGCCGAGTCCGCGGGCAGTTGTCATAGCGGAGAGCCCTGCGACGCCGCCGCCAATGACGAGCACCTTGGCCGGCTCAACCCGGCCTGCAGCTGTCATTTGTCCTGCGAAGAACCGGCCAAAGAGGTGGGCCGCTTCAATAACTGCGCGGTAGCCAGCAATATTTGCAAGAGCGCTCAGGACATCGAGTTTCTGTGCCCGGCTAATGCGAGGCACGCAGTCCATGGCGATAGTGGTCACGCCCTTCGCAGCGAGCTCAGCGATGAGTGTGTCCTGATTTGCAGGCCAAATCATGCCAATGAGAATCTGCCCATCGCGAAGCATTTCAACCTCGCTGCTTGTCGGCGGATTCACTTTCAGGACAACATCAGCCTCGGCGTACACGCCTGCGGCCGATGTGACGACGCTGCCGCCAGCTTCAAGATACTTCGCGTCGCTGCACTCGGCCGCGACACCGGCGCCGGATTCGACGATGACGTCAAAACCCATTTTTTGGAGCCGCTCGACGGTTTTTGGAACAACCGCGACGCGGCGTTCCTCGCTGGTGACCTCGCGGGGAATGCCAAGTTTCATAGTGGGCGGTCTCTCTGTCGGAGGTGTGCGAAAGTGGACGTCCGGGGCGGGGATGATAGTGGTTGGGTACTGCTGCGAGTGGGCCCAGAGGCCTCGAAGTGGACAGTCGAAGGGTGTTTTTGATGGACCGTTGTGGGGCGGCGCGTGGGGCGACTCCCGAGATCTGCACCGATGGCCTTCCAGTTCCCAAGCATAGAAATGAATGAGGAATTCGGAGAATCATGTGACTACGCTCGCCCCGATGACGCATGTACTCCTGACGGGGTTGTATTTGCGGGGACCGAGCCCAATCGGGGGCTACCGGGTTCCGGGGTGCGATCTTCGGGGGGTCTCTAGCCGCATGCCCTTGTGGGGGGCTGCGGCGGGGCTCGCATGGATGGCAAATGTAGCAAAGCAGCCAACAGACCTGATCAAGGCCTGATCTGACCTCCTCCTCTCTTCAGATCAATCTTGGCTCTCAACGTGCCGCACTGGGTATATCTCAGTGCGGCACGTTGCTTTGGAAGTCAACGCCGTGGAGATACTGACGGCATCTGTATCCTGTGGGCAGGCGATCCAATTGAGAGGTGTGGGCTTATGCGAGCATTCGTGGGATGCGTATTGACTGGAGTTGTGGCATCTGTATCCTGTGGGCAGGCGATCCAATTGAGAGGTGTGGGCTTATGCGAGCA
>JABJQE010000293.1 GCA_018663565.1 Phycisphaerae bacterium | reverse complement strand
ATGGAGTGCACGCGATTGTTCAGGTCATACCGCTTTGCAATGCTGCTGAACATGGCCTCGACACGGGCCGCCTTGTCGGCAGCTTCGTGCGGGTTGGTCCGCAAATCAGCGTCGGACCAGGCCGGTGATTGGGTGGATTTTGGGGTGTCGTTCACTGCAATGCATTGTATCCGCACACGGCGTAGAATCATGCCATGTCATATCGATCGCCACTGACCATACTTGGCCTCCTCGGTGCTCTTGTCCTGGCTAGCTCGTGCGCTTATCTCGATCATGCGCGGCACTGGATTGGCGACTTCGAACCATCGGTCAGCCTCTCCCGCGTGGGAGGCGAGGGGGGACATCTCTCGATGGACATCAAGACCTCGGTGTGCACAAGCGATCCATTCGTCCACACATCGTTGTGGATGACTGATCTCACATATGAGCAAATAGAATCAGGTTCCATGTCAGATGGCCAGATCCTGCACGTGGAGATGCTCTTTCCCCCACAAGCTGGCGAGACACCGATTGACCCTTACGCAACCAATCTGTCCATCCGTTTCGTGGTGCTTTCTGGCGGCGAACTTGGCGTCTATGAGGGTGGCGGGTTCGGATACCCAATTGGCGGCCACGAGACTGGGGACATGTCGCTTCGTATTGAGCCATCTGGAATGGTGCTTGCTGAGTCGACCGAAGGCTTTGTTGACCTGCTCTCGCCTGGCATCTTGTCGGCGGTGTTTACGGGCACGTGTAATGACCTCGCCGGCCACCGCCTCGCAGATGGAGTAGATCAACTCGTTACCAATGCGATTGGGCGAACAATGTACGTACGAGCGGAATAGCAGCGTACAGGTGACGCGGCCCTAGGCGAAGGGGCTTCGATCTCGTCCTCGTCGATCCACAACCTCCACAATGCAACAACCCCGCCAAGTGCTGGCGGGGTTGGTGTTGATTCGTGTGGGATATGAGGAGAGATCACTCGTCTGAAGTGGTCTCGGCCTTCTTCGCAGTCTTCTTTTTGGCTGGGGCCTTCTTCGCAGTCTTCTTTTTGGCTGGGGCCTTCTTGGCAGAAATCTCGCCAATCCGAATACGAAGGAGTCGTTGGCGGTGACCGACCTTGCGGCGGTAGCCCTTGCGTCGTTTGTACTTGATGACGTCGATCTTCTCGCCCTTGATCTCAGCGAGCACTTCGGCGGTCACGCTAGCGCCATCCAGATAGGGTGCGCCGAATTTTGCGGTGTCATCGCCATCACTTTTCAGCGCGAGCACGCGATCGAAAGTAATAGTGCTTCCCTCTGAAGCTTCTTCTTGACGCAAATCAACATCAAGAATCGTGCCAGGTACAAGCTTGATCTGGGTTCCGCTGTCTTCGACAATGGCGTACACGGGAGGGCTCCTCAAGAATCCGCCTGTCTGGATTAGACAGGGAATCGGGGAGTGTATCCGACCCGGTCCCCCATGCCAAGCCCAGCCTCCACCAGCCTCAATCGTATTGCAAGGACACGGTCGGCATACGTCGATTCCGTTCCAGGATGGAGGATTCCACGTCAATCGGCACAATGTGACCGGACAGTACCCACGATGTCGCATAGGGTCCATAGGTGTGGCGATTCTGCCACCACATCAATGGGAGTGCCCGCAGAGATGAACCAATCAGATCGAATCAAATCGCTTGAACGAACCGTCCGTCGCCAAGGCCACATGATGCTGCTGCTTGGCGGAGTGCTCGGATTCTCGATGCTCGCTGCTGCGGCGCAGAGCACGCCTTCCGGCCCCGTGAAGGTCACGATCGACAAGCCCGTCAAGATCATCCTCGAGGACGTCGGATTCCAGGCTCGAACAAACCATCCGGTTCTGGTCAATATGAAAAAGTGAGTATCCCAGCCGCAGCGTAGATCTTTCTCTGTGTGAAGAAGCCACAAGATCGATTCTGTCGTAGTACGCGGATGCGACTCAAAGAATTCAAGAGGTAGATGCTCACGCTAGAAGAGCGTTAGTCTCTCCATCATGTTCTCTTTCGTTGACTGGGCCGTCTTGGCGGTGTACATGGTGATTGTGCTTTGGATCGGTGTCCACGCAGGTCGCCGCAAGGAGCACGGCGACGATTTCTTCCTTGCCGGACGTTCAATGCCCTCGTGGGCTGTCGCCGTGTCCGTCTTGGCAACCGCCCTTTCTGCGGCCACCTTTGTTGGCGGACCGCAGCAGTCCTATCAGGGCGATCTTACGTACCTCGCGAGCAATATCGGCGGCCTCATCGCGGTGTTCATTGTCGGCTTCCTCTTTCTTCCGGCGTT
>JABJQE010000007.1 GCA_018663565.1 Phycisphaerae bacterium | reverse complement strand
TGGAGCTGGATCGTGAGCGTGACCCGCATCGTGTTATGTGGCTTAGCACTCAGCCTTTTGAGTGGCTGTAGTTCTTTGTTGGCTGCTATCCCTACGATTCTGGGTGGAGGCGAAGCGGCGGCCATTGGTGCTGCAGGCGCAGCTCAAAACTTTGAATATCAGAAGCTCATTGAAGTCTTACCTCGTTATGACGGGTTGGAACATCACTCGGTGGCTGTACTCGTTGATGCGCCATTGGACTTGCAGTACACCAAGCCCGAATTGCTAGATCAAGTCGCTGGTGGCTTGATGAGCCGACTTCAGGAACACGTGCCGAACATCAAGATGTTGCATCCCATGCAAGTGCGGAACTGGCAGTTCACAACGCCACAGTGGAATGCCATGGCCTTCGGTGAAATGGTCGAAGAGCTCGGGGTTGATCGCATTGTGCTTGTTGATATTCAGGAGTTCCGGCTTCACCCTCGTGGAAACCGGTGGTTGTGGGAAGGTGTGTGTCGAGCCTCAGTTGGTGTTATTGAACGCGATGGCTACGACACCGACTCATTCGCTGACCTGTGGGAAGTGTCATCTCAATTCCCAGACATCGAGGGCCTCGACCGCGATTCCGCTACGGAGTGGGAAGTGCAGACAGGTTTGCTTTCAGAATTCATTAAGCAGACGAGCTACTTGTTCTACACCCATATTGAACCGAAGCATCCTGACAAGTACAACTCAAAACTCGATCCTGAGTTGGACATGTGATGCAATACTCGACTTGGAGTCCATGGTTGGCCCGCGTAGCGTGTCTCGTGATAGCGGCCGCGTGGCTGTCTCAACTTGGCGGATGCAATATCGCGCAGGCCGTTGATACACTGACTCGCCCAGATCCAGTCGAGAAGGCGAAGTACGACTTGCCCGATTTGCCGACGGTGGTGATGTTTGATGACTACTACAGTGTGGTGACGCCCGTGCGAATCCGGCGAGATATTGCCGAAGAAGCCACCATCGTGCTGATGGAACGAGCGGACATGGACGATATGGTGTCTCCGCTCGATGCTATTCGAATGGCGAAGAAGATGGATAAGTCGGTTGAGCGAGCAGCCATTCATGAGGTTGGCAAAGCGATTGGCGTTGATCAGGTGATTTACGTTGAGCCGCTACGGTTCTTGATCCCGGCCATTGTTGGGACAAGCGAACCCATGGCTGCGTTTCGTGTCAAAGTGATTGACGTGAAGACGGGGAAGCGTGTGTTCCCGGCCGATGAGAAGAGCGGATGGTCCGTGCAAGTCTCTATTCCCCGGGCAGAGTCACAGCGTATTGCAAGTTCTGGTCCCTCAGCGATTCGCAAAGAATTGGCGACGAGAAGTGGAGACGCGATTGCAAGTTTGTTCTTTGATATTAAGTACAGCCAGCATGGCAATCGTCTTCTTGGTCAATGAGTGACGTCGTTCATCTTGTAACTGGCGGCGCGATTGCATTGCGGCCGACACAGCTCGTCGCGTTGAATCGATGCGTGCAGCGGCGAGGTGACCGGGTCGTGGCGCTCGGTTCGAGTGTGCCCGGTGCTGAAGTCATTGTGCCGATGCCCGGTCGACGCATTGGCATTGCAGGTCGTATATTCGAGGCGTGGTGCGATGAACGCATGGATCGGGGCGTTCCAGTAGTGGCTTGGGATATTGCGGCGATGTGTGTCGCCTCAGAGTCAATGCAGCCTGTCATCGGAGTCATCGACGGTGTGGTGGAGTCTGGGGCACTGACGCGGTGCGCTGCCACCCTGGTGCAGTCCGGAGAAGTGCCGCTTGTAGGCGCCTCGAACGCCACCATGATGCGGCTTGGCGCCCCTGTGCACGCGAGTCACCGCGGTGAACCAAGTGTTCCAGCGGCTGTAGGTGCCGCTGCCCGCGGCGACGAACCGCTTCGTATCACTATCTTGGCCGAGCCAGCCGGCATTGGCGCCATGTTGCCGTACGCAGGAGTAGTTGGACGCCTTCATCTTCTTGGAAATGACTTGAGCGTTCGGGTTGTTGGGCCACCATCTGATGCAAGGCACGGATGCCAAATGTTCGCAGACATGGGGCTTTTGAATGTGTCGTGTTGTCAACTCGACGCCTTGCACTGGACGTCTGGAGACATCGCGTTGTGCGTGATGCCACTCATGTCAACGGGGCGCGTCTCGCCAGCA
>JABJQE010000292.1 GCA_018663565.1 Phycisphaerae bacterium | reverse complement strand
AATTGATGGAAGGTTCCTTCCTCCGTCTCTATGCAGGGGACAAACCCGGCGAGTGCAAACACTGCAAGGCAGTCGCTCTCTGGTGTTGCATTGAGATCGCCCATGATGAGCACGGGCAGGTTCTTGCCCTTCGACCACGTGGAAATCTGCTCGACAATGAACTGGGCACTCTTCACTCTGGCCATCTCACCGCGATGGTCAAAATGGGTACCGACAATCAAAAAGGATGGACCAGATGTTCCCCACTTCCGCAGCATGGCCCACGTGGCCGTACGCGTCAGCGCTGCATCCCACCCCACGCTGCCAATTTCGTCTGGAGTAGGCGACAACCAGACGTGCCCGGAGTCCAACACTTCAAGCGACGACACATCAATGAGCAGGCCGCTGAATTCTCCCTGTCCATCTCCGGACCGCGTATCTCCCACCGACTGAAAGGATGGGAAGCGATCGAGCACCCGCCGCAACTGATGTGGCAACGCTTCTTGAATTGCAAGCGCCGCAGGCTGCACGGTCGCAATGGTGTCGAGTACAAGGTCCACTCGATTGGACCATTGATTGGGCCCATCCGCTGGATTGTCATAGCGGATATTGAACGTCATCACTGGAAACGCGTCTCGAGCTCCCCCAGAGACGCACAAGAGCGATGCAAGCAATGTACAAGTCGTGAGAATTGACATCGTGCTCACCATCATAGATGGCATGTTCACAGAGCTGCAACGGAGCAGTAATATTCGGCGAGGAGCCCCCACCATGCGAGCTAATATCTCATTTATCACCCTCGGCGTCTCAGATGTGGCCCGTAGCACCGCTTTCTACGAGGCGATGGGACTCACGAAGCACGCTCGAAGCAATGAGCACATTTCCTTCTTTGATATGTCAGGCATAGTCCTCGGACTCTTCTCACAAGAATCCCTTGCCGAGGATGCCAATCTTGAGCTCAAGACACATGGATTCGGAGGCATCGCGCTTGCTCACAATATGGCGACTGAAGAAGAAGTTCAGCCACTCATTGATGCAGCCATCGCTGCAGGCGGAACCGAACTTCGCCCCGCCTCGGCTCCACCCTGGGGCGGGCTGCGCGGCTACTTCGCGGACCCCGACGGACACGCCTGGGAAGTGGCGTGGAATCCCGGCATGACCATCGATGCCCAAGGCCGCGTATCGTTTTGAAAAGGGGGTACCCTGCTCGCTATGGCCGGGTCCTTCCTCTTCTACGACTTTGAAACCGACGGAGTTGATCCTCGCTGTTGTCGCCCGACGCAGTTTGCCTGCATCCGGACCGACCACAATTTGAATCCCGTTCGCGGCCCGGAAGGCCAAGGCATTGTTCGCTGGTGCAAGCCGCCACAAGACCGCCTACCTGCCCCAGAGGCAGTGCTCGTCACCGGCGTCCCGCCCCAACGGTGCCGTGATGAAGGTGTCAACGAGAATGTGTTCTTCCGAGAGATTCACGCCTTGATGAATGTTCCCGGAACGGTATCGCTAGGGTGGAACACGATTCGATTCGATGATGAAGTGTGCCGATTTGGATTCTGGCGAAACTTTCTCGACTCATATACGCATGGATGGCAGGCGGGATGCAGAGCATGGGATCTCATCGATCTCACCCGTGCGTGTTACGCCATGCGGCCAGATGGCATTGAGTGGCCTCGACATGAAGACGGCGCACCGACCTTCAAACTTGACCGACTGGCGCCCGCCAACGGTATCGAACACGGCGACGCGCACGACGCCCTTGCAGACGTGTGGGCAACTATCGAATTCGCTCGAATCATCAAACTCGTGCAACCAAAACTCTGGGCATGGGGACTCCAACTCACCGACAAGCACCTTGTTGAATCGATGCTCGAAGACAAGCAACCACTCATTCATAGCAGCGCCAAGATTCCGGCCAAAAGTGGATGTACGACACTCGTGCACGTCATCGGACGCCACCCGCAGAATGCCCGAGAGTACATCACCTGGGATCTTCGCCAAGATCCAACCGAACTCCTTGAGGCAGACGCCGAGGCAATTAAGGCTCGAACCTTCGTTCGCCAAGATGATCTTCCCGATGGTGTTGAGCGATTTCATATCAAAGGCATCAAGAGCAACCGAGCGCCATTCCTTGTGGGCGACCTTCGCGTGCTCGATTCAATCGATTGTGAGCGAATCGGCCTCGATGTCGAAGCATGCCGGCGGCACTTCAAGATGCTCACTGAAGACCAAGCCATGGCCGATGCGATTGCGGCCCACATCAGCGAAGCCTACGCGCCATCCCATGCCACGCCGGCCGACGTCGATGACGCGTTGTACAACGGATTTGTAGGTAAGCAGGATGGAAAACTCCGCAACCGCGTGCACACCACTGAGCCAGAAGCACTGCTTGACCTCATTCCGCAGTTCCACGATGCCCGGCTAACGGATCTACTCTTGAACTACCGGGCACGGAATCACGCACATCTTCTCGATGATTCCGAAACTGCGAGGTGGAAGGAACGATGTGCAAACCGATTGATGAATCCGCCTGGTCGCCGAGATCTCGCATGGCCCGAGTGGATCGCCCATGTTCACACGCTTCTGGAAGACCCCAAGCACGCAAGCAATCGCGATCGCAAGCTTCTATGGCGAGTTGCGGAGTGGGGACAAGAACTCGCCGCGTCGCATGGACTCGCCCTCCCCGATTCTATGAACCCGAATTCTGCATAAAGTTCGCAAGATGATCGAATCGGGCGTCGAGAAAGTCCCGCGTATCACCCGCAATGGCTCGCGCATCCATCGCCTGGCCCATGCACCGAAGCCATGCTTTGACGGCAACGCCATCAATTTGAAATGGCGCATGCCGCTGCCTGAGACGAGGGTGGCCTTTCTTTTCTACATAGAGTGGCGGACCACCGAGCCAACCGCTGAGAAACCAGAACAACTTGTCCCGCGAAGACGAGAGGTCGTGGTGCATCGAGCGAATGATTGCAAATGACTCGTCCGCGTCCATGATGTCGTAGAACGAGTCAACGAGAGCCCGCACGGCCTCCTCGCCGCCCACGGCGTCGTAGGGAGTGTGGTCCCGGTCAAAGGCCGCCCCCGCTCCATCTCCCATTGGGAGTCCGGTCATGGTGCGGGAGTCGCAGGAAGCCGGCGAATGCGAATATTGCGAAAGGCCACACGATCGCCGTGATCTTGCAGGCCAATGTGTCCCTTCGACTTGGTGCCGTACATCGGCATGTGGGTGAACTTACTCCCGGCAACGCGGGCATTCCAATCATCACTTCCGAGGACGTAGTCCGCTGTCTTCACGCCATTGAGCCAGTGCTGCACATGATCGCCCTGTACGCGGATGCGGACGCGATTCCATTTTCCGGCGCCGCGGCTCGAGTCGACCGGCGGAGCGTGCAGGGCGTAATTGGCGCCAGCCGACTGCAAGGCGGAAGCTCCATCGGAGTGACCAGCATTATCGAGAATCTGCATCTCAGGCGCGGTCTCCCAGATGGCTCCACCATCTTCGGTGCCATTGATAAAGATGCCACTGTTGCCCCCTGTATCAACACGCCAGTCGACATAGAAATCGAAGTCATCGAACTGCTCTCGCGTGATGATGTCACCGCCCCCTGTCCGAACAAGCATTTCATCCTCGACGATCCAGCCATCTGGTAGGTCTGCCTTGCGATATCCACGCCATGCAGCAGATGCATCGGCGCCGTCAAACAAGAGCTGCCATCCGTCAGACTTCTGTACTGAAGTCAACGCATTATGCGGACCGGCTGGTTCAGGACCGACATCGTGCTTCTCTCCTAAGGCAGGAGCAACCCGTTTCACACCTGATGAAATCACGCGATCTGCGGGCCACGTAGATTGCATTGCATTCTTGGGCACTACGACAAAGCCTGCGTCTCCGGGCATCTTCCACTCCAACAACAACCTCTCGTTGACGCGATGCTCGAAGAACTTCACTTGAAACGGATGGACGCCCTGAATGAGCGTGACATCCCCAAGCATTGGCTCGGCGCCATGCAATCCGTCGTGATCAATCAGCATATGGCCATCGATCCACAGTTGTGATCCGTCATCGCTGCTCAGGCGAAAGGTGTAATCGCCTGGCTTCTCAATGACAAATTCTCCATCCACGAGAACGAGGAAGTCATCGACGAATGGTTTGAAGTCGCCTCGGCCACCGTCCAAATCAATGGTGTCGATTCGCATCCATGCATTTGGCGATTGCCCTGGTACTAGCGGCGCCAACGAAGACAGTGCTGGCTCTATACGCCAAATCCTCATCACTGCGCCGGGCGATGGCGCGGCCGTAACACCACCTACCAATAGAGCCATTTCTAAAATCATCGTGCCATACTCCTACTGTTCAACTGAAGAAAAACGAGCGGGCGCTGCTCGAATGGTTCGGCTCAAACGCAGCATGAGATCTCTCGCAGTTGCAGCATCCATCACAACGGATGCTCGCAGAGTGCCATGCTGATCGACGAGATTCATGACATAGTGTGGCATCGTGCCACGCTCAATCTCCCCCTGCCAACGCCATTGACCACCGCGCAGATCAGCACGGCCGGGCGAACTCATCTCTGGCAGCGGCTGCTCAATGGTGAGCTGCAACACATGTTCGGTCGCGGCCGAAGCACCGCGGAGCGTCTGCGTCATAGCTTCGACTAGTTCTAGACCGCCCGCAGCATCGACCCGGCTTGCCACAACCCAGGTGGCGCGGTCTGAGGCCTCAACTGCCACAAGTACGCGTGGGTCGATCGTCAATTTGCCCGCCCCAATCTTGTCATGAATCGGCGAGTCGACGCTCCACACGAGCGGACCACTCACATCCACCGGCACCGCAATCGTTGCAGATGGGCCCAACACTATCTTGGGCCCGGCGGACGAACCGCTGCACCCAGCGAGCACAAGGCAAAGACACATCGCCCAATTCTTCAATGATTGTCCCTTGGTCCATCAACAAATGCTTCGACAATGGCCGCCTGGGCTGGATCTAGAAGCAGTTGAATCTGCACGAGGGTTCGTTGGTCAAGCTGAGCTCTTCGATATCGAAGTCGCTGAATCTCCAATTGCCCCTCCATGGCCTCGCGGGTCGGGGGGAACATTCGGGAGACGCCCTGATCCTGTTTCTCCTTGACCATCAATCGGGCAAGCTGCTGCCACTCTTGCCGGTAGGAGTCAGTTCGAGACTCGATCTTCTGACGTTGTTCTGGCGTCAGATCGCTTGCAAGCACTTCCTCGAGAGCCCTGTCGACAACGCTTTCGCTTCCATAAATCTCCGGATACGCAGCCTTCTCATAGGCCCCGCGCAACATACTGCCGGCTTCACTTGGCAGAGAGGCGAAGATATCCTCCGCCATGGATCGGTTGACCATGGCCAGTTCATTCGCCGTCTCCTCAACCTCCTCACGGCGTGTTTGCCAGCGATTTCTCATGGCCTTCTGGACTTCCGTCGAATACTCCTCCGCTTGTGGCCCCCACATGCGGGACTCAAGCGCGTGAGCGGATTTGATACGCTCGGCAAGTTTGTCAACCAACGTCACCACTGCAGCGTCGTACAACACGAGTGCATCAAGCACCGCACTTCGCTCCGCTCCATTGATTGATGATGGATCTGTTGCAAGAATCAACGACCCAAGATCAATTGTCGCTTCTCCCCGCCGGCGGATGGACCATTCATCCTTGGTAATTCGGTTCCTGCGGCGAGATCGCTCAAGCGAAGTTTGAATACGCTCAATCTGGGATCGCTCGATGTGCTCGGGAAGCGCGAGGGCAAGATCGGCAAAGAGCGTTGCTTCGATCGCATCCGTGGCTTGTGACGCGCCGACTCGGAATTCCCGAAGTGCTGCTTGGCGTTCTCTCCAACCGCCCTCCGTGTTTTGATTAATCTTCGAAATGGCGCGACCTTGGGATTCAAGTAAATCATTGATCTTCATCTCATAGTCCCCTTGGAGGACCACCATGAGGTCAATGGCTGCCTCATCTGCTCCAAGCCACCGGCCGAACTGCTGCACCTGCTCAGCAGTCAATGGAGCCGACTTGGTAGTGGCAATAGCAGCTTCACGGCTGAGCCCTTCGCCAGAACCCCCGCCGCCACTTCCATCCTTTGCTACTGATTCAGCCTCAACAACTTCTTCGGCGAACTCGGAAGCAATGGCCGATGCCTGCTCGATGATCTTCTTACGGCGACTTTCAAGTCCCGCAACTCGATCGGCACCAGCAAGCGGCTCGTCACCCTCAAGTTGGGCCATCGTGCGAAGGTTACGCTGATCATTGAGGGCCCCCATATAGCTCAGCGCAAGCGAATCAAATGATGCATCGATCGCGTCAATACCCTCCTGCAGCTTCGCTGCCTCGGGTTGCCCTTCACGCATTTCCAGGAGCCGCACCAATACACTGCGGGCCCCGGCTACGCCTTGTCCCACTTGGTGGTACCCCGCCTGAATGAAGCGAGAGCGTACGTCTCGCCTAGCATCCTCTGGCAGCACCTCCATCAGAGATCGCAATGCCCGCAAATTCTCTCGGCTTACTGCCGCAGAGGCTTCTTGAAGTGGCTTGCTGAGTTCGTCAAACAGATTCTTCAGCGATTGCTGCTGAGCCTCATCTGCGAACAAGGCCGCCATAGCCATCATGTCCATATCACGCAATCCCATTCGATCGACTTCATCAAGCAACTTGTCGATGAGTTCGCGGCCAGACCGCTCGAACTTTCGAAATGCCGCGATCGACCGCCTTGCGTAGCTCTCGAGAATCTCACGCACGAGCACTTCCGTTTGCGCATCGAGCTCAACTCGACGCAGAATGCCAAAGAGATCAGGCTTCGCGCCATTGTTGATTTCGCCCACCATATTGCGATGCAATAGGTCAAAGCGTGCGAACGCACGGCGATTACGTTCTTGCTCAAGTTGAACAAGTTGCGCATCACTCAGTAGTGGCATGATCGAATCAAAGAAGTCATCGTCGATTCGCCCGAAACTGCGAATAGCCCTCAGACCCTCATCTACCAAATCGGTTATTTGGCGCCGTGGAGGAATATCAAATTCACCCTTCCACCACTGGTACTGCATGACCATGTCCATGGCGTGGTTCATCACATCACGAACGTCTTTGTCTTGAAGCTGCCCAAACGCAAGATTGTAGCCCTCGTACTGCCCAAGCAGTTCAAGTGACTGCTCACGCGAGAGATCTAGCTCATCAGCAATCACACGGACATCCTGCACCGTCATTGGCTGAACAAAGAATGGGTACTCCTGAGCCGATGCCATCGCAGGCATCGCGACAGCAGCCGCAATGAATGACAGGACGATTCGAAGTTTCGACATCTCCATACTCCTCTTGTTACTTCAAGAGATAATACGGTAACGAAGTGACCACGTTTCAAAAACGCGACCACGGCGAGCCCGAAGGGTCGCCGTGGTCGTCGGAAGAGAAGAGAGAGCGAGATAAGACAGCCTCGATGGAGCGAGGCCGGGGAAAATCAGGCTGCGGCGCGAGCTTGGCCAACAGTGCGTTGGTCTTCGGTTGCTCGTCGTTCAGGCTGAGTGTTCATGCTGTGAATCATGCCCGCTGGTGTATCTGACCAAATGTCTGCGCCAATTTCCTCGGCAAGACCTTCGGCGCGATTGAATACGCCGCCACCAACTGCAATCTGAGTGCCAGGGCATGCGCCAACTGTGCGAATTGTGTCAATCAGACGACGGATGTTTGGCGCGTCCGAGGCCGCAGACGAGAACATCAACAGCACGTTGGGACGTGAGTCCTGCACGGCTGCAAGTAGTTCGTCGTATGCAATACCACCGCCACCGAAGGACACCGTGTAGCCGCCGGCCTCTGCAAGATCAGCCACCATCTGGGCAGCAAGGTCGTCGGCTTCAGTGTCCCCACAGAAGAGCATCATGGTGCGGCCATTTCGGTCTTGTTGCTCATAGCAGGCCTGAGCCTGGTCAACGAGACTGCGAAGCAGACGTGTAGCGTAGTGGTGAGCAAGTGTGGTCAACTGATCACGCCGGAAGAGGTCGTTCACCATGTCCAGCAGGGGCCAGTAAACCTCTTGCGTCAACATCTCTGGGGCCAGCCCTTCGTTCATCCAGTCTCGAACGGTGCTGCGAGCACCATTGCGATCACCTGTGATGAGCATTGGGAAGAGGCGTTCCACCATCGCCTGAGTATTCACTGGAGAGCTCCTTAGGGCTGGTCCGGATCAAGTCCGGGGTTCGTGTCTGGTCTCGCGGAAACGAGCCGCGATGATTCCCTCTGACAAAGGGCCACATCGGAGAAGACAAGCCCGAAGCACCCAGGAGTTTTCAATCCACGTAAAATGGTGCTTATCGGAGCATCTGCGCATGAAGTGCGCATTGAGCCCCTGTGGGTCCGAGAAATTCGCTGCCTATTGGCCTTGAATCAGAATGTGGCGGATCGGGGCGTTCGCGGGAACGGTATCACGTCCCGCACATTGGCCATTCCGGTGGCATAGGCAACGGTTCGCTCGAATCCAAGTCCAAATCCAGCGTGGGGAACCGTGCCATATTTTCGCAAATCGCGGTACCACCAATAGTCATCGCCATTGAGCCCCATCTCAGCAATACGGGTGTCGAGCACGTCAAGCCGCTCTTCACGCTGGGCCCCGCCGATGATTTCGCCAATACCAGGCGCCAGAACATCCATGGCCGCCACGGTACGACCATCATCGTTCTGTCTCATATAGAAGGCCTTGATGTCTCGCGGGTAGTTCATCACAACAACCGGCCGCCCCACGTGCTCTTCGGTGAGCCATCGCTCATGCTCGCTTTGAAGGTCGATTCCCCATGAGACCGGATAGTCAAATTTTTGGCCCTTGGCTACGGCCGCCTCAAGACATGCAATGGCATCGGTGTACTCCATCCGCTCAAAGGACGACTTCACAAAGCCCTCAAGACGGTCAATGCAAGTCTTGTCTATTCGTGCGCGGAAGAACTCCATGTCGTCAGGCAACTCATCGAGCAAGACGCGAAAGATGTACTTCAGAAAGTCTTCGGCAAGGTCCGCGTCGGCTGCGAGATCGGCAAATGCAATCTCCGGCTCAATCATCCAGAACTCTGCGAGATGTCGAGAGGTGTTTGAGTTCTCGGCGCGAAAGGTCGGGCCGAACGTATACACCTTGCTCAAAGCAAGGCAATACGACTCAACATTAAGTTGACCCGACACGGTGAGATTCGTTTCGTGACCAAAGAAATCTTGTGAGCAGTCAACTTGGCCGTCTTCGGTGAGTGGAACATTTTGCAGGTCAAGCGTCGACACGCGGAACATCTCGCCTGCGCCTTCACAATCGCTGCCAGTGATAATCGGCGTGTGCACCCAGAAGAAACCATTCTCATGGAAATATCGATGCACAGCCTGCGCGAGGCAGTGCCGCACACGAGCGATGGCTGAGAATGTGTTGGTCCGAACACGAAGGTGTGCCACGTCCCGAAGGTATTCAAACGTATGCCGCTTGGCCGGCACTGGATACGTGTCGGGATCTTCCACCCAGCCCACCGGCTCAATCTGGTCGGCCTGCATCTCAATGGACTGCCCCTTGCCCTGAGACTCGGCCAGGACGCCGGTGCACACGAGCGAGCACCCGGTAGTCAGTCGCTGCACGTCGGCCGCGTAATTGTCCAGATCACCAGGTGCCACGACCTGAGCCGCATCAAAGCAAGAGCCATCGTGAACCTGAATGAAGGACAGGCCGGCCTTCGAGTCCCGGCGGGTCCGAATCCAGCCCTGGAGACGGACTCGATCGCCCACGGCACAGCCATGGGCGGCCAGCATGTCTTTGACGCTCACAAGAGGCGGTAGGGTGGTCATGGCGAAATCGCTCCTTATCAGGGTCCATGAGGAGCGAACAGTAAGGACTTCGCCCCCGGTTTGGGGGCAATTCACTGCGGGATGTGGCAGGAAACTCGCTGCCCCGATACCGCCCTGACACCCCCGCCGACGGCCTTCCGCCAGATCGGCAGCCACGAAGCGACCAGAATCACCCTCAACCCTGCTCATTCAGGCACGCCAATTGCAGTGCATGCTTGGTTCAGGCCCTCATTGTTATGCAATTCGCACAGAACCATCCCGACGCCCGCCTCAACCTCCTGCTGTCCTATGGCGGCTGGAGAGAGCATGCAGCCGTCCGGCAACTGCCCAGGCTGCTCGAGCCCATGGGCATCCATTCGCTCGAAGCCGACACAGGCGAAGAGGCGGCCTCGCTCATCCAGCGGCAGCCAGTCCATATTGCCGTCGTTGACCTCGAGATCCCCCTCGCAAGCGGGCCCAGCACGACGGCCGGCGGTCCCCGCATTCTTCAACTCTTACGACGGCTAGACCAACCACCACCAACCATCGTGATTCGCCCGCGGCAAGCAAGCAACCGACAAGATGTGCGTGAACTCATGGCCTCGCTTCGCGACGGCGCCTTTGCGGTTATCGACCGACCGCTGCAACTCGAAATACTGCTCGACACACTGCGACGCGTGCTGCGTCGCCATTACCAAGATGCATGGCCCTCAATGCACTGAACTCAAACCGTCGGACCACTTCTGGCCGACCCCGTGGAAGGAGAGACCCATATGAACGTAAAACCACTCGGAGACAAGGTACTCGTCAAGCGAGCCGAAGCAGCCGACCGGACTGAATCTGGCATCTTTTTGCCAGAGAGCGCCAAGGACAAGCCACGCGAAGGCAAGATCATGGCGACCGGTGCTGGACTCCTCAACAAGGAGACCGGTGAATACATGCCGTTTAGCGTCAAGAAGGGTGACTATGTCTTGTTCTCGTCCTATGCAGGAACTGAGATCAAGATCGAAGGCACCGATTATCTCATCATGACTGAGGATGACATCCTCGGCATTATTGACTGAGCACACTTATGGAACGTGGACCCATTCTGAACGTCCTTCGGGACATGATCGGCACATCAGCCGAACTCGACATGGCGCTCACAGGCGACCATGAACCAATCGAATTGCGAGATGTCATTGAAGTTGAACAACTTCACAGCTCGCATGGAATCCGCATCACCACCAAGTCCAACACCATTTGGATCGACTCGAGTCACGTGTCTGCCATGTGGCAAGCCAGAGTGGACATGGACTGACCAACTACCACATCCGCGTGGACGCGCGGACAGGAAGGAAACAATATGACTGTCAAACAGATCGCATACGACATTGAAGCACGTGAGCAAATGCTCCGCGGCATCCAAAAACTCGCCAAGGCTGTCAAGACCACACTCGGCCCATCCGGTCGCGTCGTTGTTCTTGAGAAGTCATTCGGCGCACCGACCGTCACCAAGGACGGCGTTACGGTCGCACGTGAGATTGAACTCGAAGACGCCTACGAAAACATGGGCGCCCAAATGGTGAAGGAAGTTGCATCGAAGTCCTCCAAGGACGCAGGCGATGGCACCACAACCGCCACGGTCTACGCCGAAGCCATCTTCACTGAAGGCCTCAAGAATATTACGGCTGGCGCCAACGCCACCCAGGTCAAGCGTGGCATCGACATCGCTGTCAGGTCCATCTGCGACGAACTCGCCGCAATGAGCAAGCCCGTCAAGAGTTCGACGGAAATCGCTCAGGTCGGCACCTGCGCTGCCAACCAAGATTCTACGATTGGCCGCATCATCGCCGAGGCGATGGACAAAGTCGGCAAGGACGGCGTGATCACGGTCGAAGAAGGCTCGAGCCTTGATACCACCGTTGAACTCGTTGAAGGCATGCAGTTTGACAAGGGGTGGCTCAGCCCTCACTTCGTCACTGACACAGCCACCATGGAAGCAACCCTTGAGGACTGCTACGTCCTTATCCACGAGAAGAAGCTCTCGGCCGCAAAGGACCTCCTGCCAATCCTTGGCAAGGTTGCTGAGTCAGGCAAGAGTCTTCTCATCATCGCCGAAGACATCGACGGCGAAGCACTCGCAACGCTCGTTGTCAACCGACTTCGGGGCGTGCTCAAGGTGGCCGCTGTCAAGGCTCCGGGCTTTGGCGATCGCCGCAAGGCCATGCTGCAAGACATCGCGACACTCTGTGGTGGCACCGCTGTCATGGAAGAACTCGGCATCGATCTCGAGACGCTCAGCATGAAGGACCTTGGCCGAGCCAAGAAGATCACGATCGACAAGGACAACACCACGCTGATTGAAGGTGGCGGAAAGCGTGGCGACATCACGGGGCGAATCGATCAGATTCGCGCCCAGGTCGAGCAATCATCATCCGATTACGACCGCGAGAAACTTCAGGAACGACTCGCCAAGCTTGCTGGTGGTGTTGCTCAAATCAACGTAGGCGCCGCAACCGAGGTTGAGATGGTCGAGAAGAAGGCCCGTGTCGAGGATGCCTTGCATGCATGCCGCGCCGCAGTCGAAGAGGGCATTCTGCCCGGTGGCGGCACCGCCGTCATGCGAGCTCGCGCCGCCCTCGATGGAGCCCGCAAAAAGGCTCGTGGCGACGAGAAGCTCGGCGTTGACATCATTCACCGTGCCCTTACAGCTCCACTTCGCCAGATTGCCGAGAACTGCGGCATGGAAGGCGCCATTGTGGCTCAGAAGGTTGAAGATTCAGACGATTCATCGTTTGGGTTCAACGCCCTGACCCGTGAATATGGCGACCTGGTTGCTGCTGGCGTCATCGTGCCGACCAAGGTTGAACGCGTCGCCCTTGAGAACGCAGCATCCATCTCTGGTCTGCTTCTCACAACGGACTGCGCCATCACTGATGCGAAGAAGGACAAGGCTGAAGCAGCCGCCCCTGATATGTATTGACCACGGCCTCCGGCTGTGATGAGCGTCGGGAGCGAGGAATCAGAAGTCGAGAGACGACTGAGGCCTTGCTCCCGGCTCTCTTTTTGTGGCCCACCTGCACGTTGCCGTCCACCCCATTCAGACTACAGTGCTCCTGATGTCTTCAGATCAGAAAAATTTGTCTCGCGGGCGTGGTCGGCGAAGCCGGCGAGACCGGCATCATCGCGATTCTCACTCCGAGTCGGAGCCGCTGAGTCCTATTCCTACGCACGAAAATGTGCCCACGGAGGTTGCCACGCTGATTGAGCAGCAAGATGCACTCAGTGAAGCTGTTGATCATCTCGCGGCCGCAGACATCGTCACCTATGACACCGAGTTCATCGGCGAAGACACCTATTACCCGCAGCTCTGCCTCGTACAGGTCGGGACAAAAGATCGTGTCTTCCTTGTTGATCCGTTTGCGGTTGAAGATCTCTGCCCGCTCTTCGATGTACTCGCTTCGCCAGAGCGAACGATGCTTGTTCATGCTGGGCAGCAAGACCTCAAGATCATGGCCCGAATTCTTGGACGACCTGCCCACGCAGTGGTCGACACTCAAATTCTCGGCGGGCTTGCCGGATTGCCGTGGCCCTGCTCACTGACCAAGTCCATCCAATGCGCGATTGATGCGCCGCTTCCTCCTGGCATGACCTTTACAGCGTGGGATGCGCGGCCACTCTCCAAACGACAACTTCGATACGCCGCCGACGACGTGCGGTACCTCCCGGTGCTCCATGATTTTCTGATGGAACGAATTGCATCCCGAGGACACGAGCGATGGGCCGAGGCAGCCTGCGCCGTCTTTGATGATCCGGACTACTACAGCACTGATCTCTCGAGCCAACAACGAAAGATCGAGGGCACACGTCGATTCAAACCTGTGGAACGTCGTATTCTGAAACAACTCGTGGAGACCCGAGATGCGATGGCGCAGCTTGAGGATCTTCCCCCGCGAGCAACTGTCCCAGACAACGTCCTGCTCGCCATCACACGCGACCGGCCGACTTCAAATGACGCCATCGCCAATCTCAAGGGCATGCCGCGTTCCATCGCACACCGACACGGCGACCGCCTTCGTGACGCCATTGAAGCCGGCGTGAACGCAGAAGACGCTCCGCAGCCTCGCCGACTGAAGGAAGAGTCGCCAATCGATCGAGTTGCGGTCGACGGACTGTGGCACGCGTTTTCTGCTGCAGCCATCGGTGCCGGTGTCTCACCAAGCCTTGCCATTTCCAGATCCGAACTGGCCCACTGGTATCTCAGCGACCGAGCCTGTATGCCAGGGAAAGCGCCGTGGCAACGCGACATTGTGGCTGATCTTCTTGAGCCGCTCCTCTCGGGCGAATGTACACTGAACCTCGCATGGCGAGAGAACATGCTGCACAATGCGTGCGAAACGCAACAGGCCAAGGACTGCAGTCAATCACCATGAGTAGAGAGCGGATCGTCACGGCCAACGAGCATTCCACAGATCCCACTGATCCTGCGCCTGGCGCCGCACCACGGCCACGAACGCTCGAGCAGTTCGTCGGACAAGCACAACTCCGAGAGCGGCTCGCAATTGCACTCTCTGCTGCCAAGACTCGCGGCGACTCCATGGAACATGTGCTCCTGCACGGCCCGCCCGGACTCGGCAAGACAACCATCGCGCATATCGTTGCAGAGGAAATGGGAACCACTGCCTTTGTCACATCTGGCCCCGCGCTCACCAAGGGCGCTGATCTCGTTGGAACATTGACTCGAATGCAACCGGGCGATGTGTTGTTTATCGATGAGATCCACCGGCTTCCAGCGGCCGTCGAAGAGTACATCTACCCAGCGATGGAAGATTTCAAGATTGACTTCACGCTTGATGGTGGAATGCACGCGCGGGTCGTGACGTATCAACTCAAGCCATTCACGCTCATTGGAGCCACCACGCGGGCTGGCCTGCTTACCGCCGCTCTGCGAAGTCGCTTCGGTATTGCTCACCGGCTTGACTACTACGAACCCGACGAACTGACACTCATCCTCGAACGCGCCGCTACGCGCATGGGCATTGATCTTGGCGTAGACGCGGCTCGGGTGCTCATGGCCAAACGAAGCCGCGGCACGCCACGCATCTGCCTTCGGCTGCTCCGCCGAGTCAGAGACTTTGCTCAGGTACGAGGCGACGGGACGATCACCGCTGACGTGGCCGCCGAAGCCCTGCGGCTTGAGGGTGTCGATGATCTTGGCCTCGACACACTCGACCGCGCCTACCTCAGGGTGCTTGCAGACACCTACGACGGTGGACCCGCCGGGCTTGAGGCCATTGCCGCCACGCTTGGCGAAGACTCCGGGACGCTTGAGGACGTCGTAGAGCCATATTTGCTACAGATTGGCCTCCTGGCCCGAACGAGGCAGGGCCGGCAACTCACGGCTGCTGGAGCGACCCTTACAGGGGGCACTCGACGTGAGAATGGGCTGTTTGAGTAGCCAGCCTCACCCGAAGATATTCGAAGTTTTTTTCACAGTTTTAGCACCAGCAGTTGACATAAGCCCCAAGGCCCGCCATTCTGTAGATGGCCAGTTTCGCCCATCCGGGCGAAGATATACAACGAGATGGGTGCTGGTCGCACGTCTTTTCGCCCATCCAACTACAGGTCCGAACCATTTGGATCTGAACGAGTCACGCGTGGGGCGGGACTTGGTCAATTAAGACGCTATTTCGCGTCTAGCAGGACCAAAGTGTGCCACAGCGGCAGTTCTGCCGGTATGGTGGTCTGACTCATTCGGATGAAACTGGACACGGGCCGAACCGCCCGATCGATGGTCGATCGGTGTCAGTGCAGAAAAAGGTACCTCACTCATGAACACACATAAGCGAACCGGTTTCACGCTGGTCGAGCTGATGGTGGTCGTTTCGATCATCGCTTTGCTCATCGGCTTGATTCTGCCCGCGGTGGCCTCAGCACGGGCTGCAGCTCAGCTGAACACCTCGAAGCTCAATGCCAAGCAGATCTACGGCGGATCAGCTTCGTATGAGTCCAAGTATGGCAAGAACTGGACGGGCGTGCCCGACAATCTTTCCGAATACGACTTCAACGTATTGCAAGAAAACGGTACGCCAAGCCCCGCATTCCAGATGGGTGTGACCGCCGCTCAGGCGCTCAACCGCTGGGTTCAGGTTACGGCTGGCAGCACTGGCTATGTCGATCAGAGCCTCGGCGTGAACTGGGGCGAAGGTGGCGAGAACTGGAGCTTCTCTTGGGCCGGTTCCGGCTGCGTGGAGATGATCCTCCCCTACTGCTACCACCCATCGGATCCTCGCAACCCAGGCGCAACTGTCAAGACCGCGACCGACGACGTCGAGAACCGCAGCCTTGGCTCATTCCGATTCTGCAACACCTACCAGCTCTCTCGTGAGCTCGGTGGCCCATCTGCCAAGATGTACTACGCCCCGAAGGACACCGCCATGACGGAGATTCTCCGTAAGAACGGTTGCTTCGACAACGTCATCGACATGTGCGATGTCGGCGAAGACATCCACTGGACCGGCAACCCCGGCTCCCTCGGTATCGGCGGCAACGGTGAACTCGGTGGTCTTCCAAGCTCGTACTGCTTGTCACCGGCGAACATGATGTCGCCCAAGGTCTACAGCAAGGACGGCTTCAAGGACCCCATGACGTTTGCTGGTGGCTTCCGCCACTACAACTCAAGCATGGCGAAGTATTCCAACCTCAAGACGTTCCTCTGCGAGCACCACATGCTCCAGAACAACGCTTGGGACTGTGCACCACCCCCAAGCTTCGCTGGTACGTCCATGGATCCGCTCAACCCTGACGGTTTCCATTACAACGGCTGCTCGCCATACCTCTTTAATGCTCACTATGACTCAGAGCCTGTCGTCGCCATGATGGACGGTTCCACGAGCGTTATGTCGATGCATAAGACTCGGCAGGGCGATGCCCAGACCAGTGGCGGTCTGTGGTCCCGCGTGTCCCCCAACGGTGCCGCGGCCTACCACTTGGATCAAGGCCGCTGGCTCTCAGCCAATGGTGGCTGGGACTCAGGCAGCATCTCGACCTCGGGTGCTCACACCCACACGACCAATGGCATTCGCGGCCGAGACTTCCTCGCCGAGTGATTTTCCATCTGATCTGATCTGACTTTCCCGAACCGGGACGAGCATGCTCGTCCCGGTTCGCTTTTTGATTCGCCGCGTCCGGCCCCGTCTTCCTAGAATGCACGGCTATGAGTAATGCTACCCCCCAGACCGCCACAACCGCCCCAATACACACTGGGCTGACGTCGATGATTGGCAACACGCCAATGCTCGAAGTCACCCAAATTGACACTGGGCCATGCCGGCTGCTGCTCAAGATGGAGTCGCAGAATCCTGGCAACTCAATCAAAGATCGCATTGCCGTCTCAATGATTGAGGCCGCCGAAGAATCAGGTGATCTGACCGAAGGTGGCCACATCATCGAAGCGACCGCAGGCAACACAGGCATCGCACTGGCCCTGGTGGGATGCCTCAAGGGATACAAGGTGACAGTGGTTGTGCCAGACAAGATGAGTGATGCCAAGATCGCGCACTTGCGAGCCCTCGGCGCAGACGTTGCCATCACACGCTCCGACGTTCAGAAGGGGCACCCAGAGTATTACCAAGAAGTCGCAGCCCGTATTGCCAATGAAACCGGTGGCTTCTATGTGAACCAGTTTGAGAACAAAGCCAACGCCGCGGCTCACTTTTCCACAACAGGCCCAGAAATCTGGCAACAAACCGACGGCACTATTGATGCCTTCGTAGGTGGCATTGGATCAGGCGGAACGCTCGCGGGTGCCGGTCGGTATCTCAAAGATATGAACCCTGCGATCTCCATCATCCTCGCCGACCCTGAAGGTTCGATCTTGACACCGCTGATCAATGAAGGCAAAGAAGTCGAAGCTGGCAGTTGGCTCGTCGAGGGAATTGGGGAAGACTTCGTTCCCGACGTGGCCGACATTGGCCTGATTGACGAAGCCATAGCAGTGGACGACAAATCCACCTTTGAAGCTGCCCGAGATCTGCTTCGCCAAGAAGGCGTGCTTGCTGGGTCATCAACAGGAACCTTGCTCGCCGCGGCGTTGGAGTGGTGCAGAAAACAGACCGATCCCAAGACGGTGGTCACCTTTGTCTGTGACCACGGGTCAAAATACCTCGACCGGATGTTCAATGACTATTGGATGCGTGATCAAGGATTCATCGATCGCCCAACGACGGGGGATCTGCAAGACCTCATTACCCGCCGGCATGCTGAACATGAAGACTACACATTGCTTCCTGATACACCCTTGATGCAGGCCGTCAAGATGATGCGGCTCTATGACGTGAGCCAGATGGCCGTTCTCAACCAAGACGGCGAACTCGAGGGCATCCTTGATGAGTCAGACATCTTGCTGGCGATCATGCGAAACACCGATGCATTCTCACATTCTGTGTCGCAGTACATGGCGCGCAATCTCGAGACCGTGTCGGCGAACGACTCAATTGACACACTCATTCCGATCTTCCAGGCAGACCGCATTGCCATTGTTGTCCAAGAAGGCGAATACCTTGGACTCATTACACGAATTGATCTCATCAACTACTTGCGAAAACGGATGGCCACCTAACTATGAGTATTGACTCCAACCGACTCGCCACCATGGCAGTTCACGCCGGGCAAGCACCTTGCCCAACCACCGGAGCAGTAATGCCGCCGGTCTACCTCAGTTCGACCTATGCGCAGTGCTCTCCAGGTGAGCACCAAGGCTACGAATACACCCGGAGCCACAATCCCACTCGATACGCGCTTGAGCGGTCCATTGCCCGGCTCGAGGGATCTACGCTCACCGAACAAGACGACGCTTCCTTTGGCGGCTTTGCATTTTCGAGTGGGCTCGCGGCCATCTCGTGTCTGCTCGACACGCTCACGGCAGGTGACCACGTACTTGCCATGGATGATCTCTATGGTGGCACACATCGCTTGTTTGACCAGGTCCGGACACGCTCGCAAGGACTGCAATTCAACTTCGCCGATCTCTCCGATCCGAACGCCATCGAAGCCGCGATCACTGACAAAACGCGTCTCATCTGGGTGGAATCACCAACCAACCCGATGCTGAAACTTGCTGACCTCGAAGCAATCACGGCCATTGCATCTGAGCGTGGCATCCTGACTGCATGCGACAACACATTCGCTACGCCTATTCTGCAACGCCCCCTCGAATGCGGATTCGACATAGTCATGCACTCGGCTACCAAGTACCTCGGCGGGCACAGCGATGTCGTCGGTGGCATTCTTGTCACAGGCGACGCCGTCAAGGCTGAACTCATTCGATTCCATCAGAATTCAGTGGGCTCGATTCTCAGCCCGTTTGACTCCTACCTCGCCTTGCGTGGCATCAAGACGCTTGATCTTCGAATGCGGCAACACTGCGAGTCCGCGCAAACCATCGCGACCGTGCTTGAGACGCATCCACGCATCAAACGCACGATCTACCCGACGCTGCCAAGCCATCCGCAATATGAGCTTGCCCAGCGACAGATGATGCTCAATGGATCGCCGGCAGGTGGCGGCATGATCACCATCGACCTCGATACTGATCTCGCCGGCTCACGCCGATTCCTCGAAACTGTCCGGATCTTCACACTTGCCGAGTCGCTCGGTGGTGTCGAGTCGCTCGTCAATCACCCCGCCATCATGACTCATGCCTCCGTGCCCACTGAGACCCGCGCGGCCCTGGGCATCTCTGACTCGCTTGTCCGCCTCTCCGTTGGAATCGAAGACATTCAGGACCTGCTCGATGACATCGAGCATGCCCTTGATCAAATCTAGGGAGTCGACCGCCATGCCACTCTATGAATACCGCTGTGTTGAAGATGGTTCGCTCATCACCGAGTTGCGATCAATGGCAGAAGCCGATGACCCCGTAACTGATCCAGAGGGCAAGGGACGCAGCTTCGAACGGGTGCAAAGTTTGTTTTCGGTTGATGCGGCAGCGGCGAGCCGACCCTCACAAGGTGGCGGATGCTGCGGCGGTGGGTGCGGCTGCGGCCACGGCTGAGTCCTTACCCACAGCGACGCTTCGGCAACGAAACAATGGCCGCTGGCGTGGCACAATCAGGAAGTTCCTGCATCGCCTTGGCTTGCTCGTTCTCTCTGCGAATCGCTTCCCGGAGCTCCTTCCGATGTACACAGATCGTAGTTGGGGCATCGATACCGATACGCACCTTATCCCCCCGGATGTCAACGACAGTGATTTGAATGTCTTCGCCGATGACGATTGATTCGTCCCGACGTCGTGACAGCACAAGCATGCTGTGTCTCCTCATTGTTAGGGGATCAGGCGGACACACATTCCTGCTGAACTGGCTGCTGCAAACGAGCGATTTCCCATCGCGTCGTCCAGCGTTGATCAGACAGCACAATTTGCATGCCGCGGCGATTGCGTAGATTGACAACGAGCGGTCCCTGAAGATTGGCCGTCAATGTCTCGTCGTACTTATTCACAATCACAAATACACGGGCATCTCCCACTGCGTCGAGATCAAGCACGTCCATATGTTCGCGTCGAATTGTGGCCTCGTACTCATCACACCAACGGGCAGGGTCTGTGACCACGAAGGCGAGTTCGGGCGAGTCCACTGACTGAAGCCAATAGAAAATGCCATCTTCATCGGGCTGCAAGAGCGCGAACCGCGTATAACTGGAGAACCCGAGGAGTCCGGCGGGGAAGTCCAAAAGGCGATCATTGCCAACTTCAACCGTCCCAAAGCGAGTCGTTTGGACGTGCATGGGCTCGTCCCTCGTGGCCAGCGCTTCCTGCGACCTGGCATTGAGCCAAGCAGACATCCTGTCTCTCTCACCACGAGCCCAGCCACAGCGAATCGCGGTAACACCAGCCTGTGATTTCGCCACATGCCGGCGGTCCTTCTTCGGCCCAACCACTCCTCGCTCTCCAACCATCCGTCATGTTCGTCGATGGTCCGAAAAAATCGCGGCGGTGCGATCGAAATCAACACATGGGCTTATACCCACTCAACTATGTCCGCAAACTTCCAAGCCGGGCCAGTGCGATCGGCAGCAGTATGAGGACGGGCAAGGCTGAGCCCAGAAGCGGCGTCAATCCTGGAATTGGAACCAACATGACGCCAGCTGCGGTGAAGTAAATCGGCAGCACGACCCCGGCACACAAGATGGCCTTGAGGAATAATCCACCCGGAAGGCGATCAAGAAAGAACGGCAGCCCGATCATGAGGACCAGAACATTGAGCACAACAACGGCGAACCGAGACACGGAACTCCGACGCAAGGCGTCAGTATCACGCGAATCAGGCCACTCAAGCATTTCATTGATTTGCAAGAGTGAGAGCATCCCCGCAACCTGTCCATACCGCCGCATGGTCAACATGGTCGGCGACAAGTCTGTCCCAACCGACGCGGCAGGCTGCGGCGCCGTCGAGCCTCGGCCATCTGCCGCGATATGAACGACTTGCCCCGCCGTAAGATCCCACTGCGAATCAGGCTCATCCCACAAGGCAGAAGTCGCCCAATACCTGCTGGTTGTGCGCCCCTGATCGTCTCGCACAATAAAGCTTGGCTTCGACAACTTTCCTGTACCTGGGTCAAATGACCCTGCCTGCAACAACATCCCCGATGCATCATCGGTGAACTTGATTGGGAATGCATCGACCGATTCTTGATTCGCATGTTTATGGGTTCGCAAGAGCAGCGGCGCAATCTTCGGCAGGATGACCTCCTGATTGAAGATCTGCACTACACCAAGGCCAACAGACACCGCAACAAATGGCATCGCGATCCGCCGCAGGCTTACGCCACTGGCCACAATCGAAACGAGTTCCCGGTATCGGCTCATTTGAGCGAGCGTAAAGCACGCAGCGCCAACGGCGACAATGCCGTACAGCCACGCATAGAACTGAAAAATCTGGGGCAAATGGTAGTTCGCTGCAAATCCAAGGGCCACAATAAGCCGCCACCACCATGAGCTATCTTCGCCAACATGGTCGTCTGCGAGCTGCGTGAATTCATCGAGATTCAAGATGATGTCGATGGTCGCTGCAAAGAAATACAACGCCGCGAACAACAAGACGAAGTTCAGCAGGATCCTACCCACGATGTAACGATCAATTCGATTCATAGTGTTAGTGCCGTGCGAGTCTTCGCCAGCCAATGGCAATAATAATGAGCAACACAATGTTGCCACTCCACATCACGGCGAGTCCGCCGAGCACATCACCTTGCCGCATGAACCCGCTGCCGCCAGAAATGAGCACCAAGTTCAAGAGTGCTGGGACGAATGCAACGAGGTAGATTGAAAGTGGCTGAGCACTTCGCATATTGAGGGCCAAGATGGCCCCAAGCAACGGCAACAAGCCCGCTGTCGCCGCAACTGCCCATCGGCGCCAGAGCCTACTGATAACCTGCCCGTGCAAATCCTGTGTTTCGCGTT
>JABJQE010000006.1 GCA_018663565.1 Phycisphaerae bacterium | reverse complement strand
GATTCTGCTGCTTGCAGCATTGAGTCGCCTGCACCCGGGCAACATCCAATGATGGTGTGTGCTGATGGTGCATGACATCCTTCAGCAAGTCGAAGTGTCGAGACGCCAAGGTGGCGTTTGTAGGCTTCGACGATGTCTTGTGTTGAGCGTTCATTTGCAAGTTGAATGAGCCGACCCATTCCCATATTGTGAATTGGACGGGATTGCAATGGCACAATGTGTACTGGTGCCTCTTCATATGGATGGGTTTGACGAAGTGCGACGATGACATTCGCCAAAGCAGCGTTGCCGCACGCCATCGTCAACCGCGATTCTTCAACCGACTCCAACACGCCTGACTCACCAATCGTTGGAGTGGTGTTCACGCCACCTTTGAATGTGCCTGTACTCGGACTCGCTGCAGCGCAGTGTGTGTACTCTCCAATATGACCCGCCCCTGCGGCGGCCATCGCATCACGAAGCGAGGCAAGGGCATCAGGCGGCACATAGGTCACTACGAGTGTTTCTTCGGCGCGGCCCTGTTCAGTCGCATATTCGATTGGACGCACATCTCCAGCATCGACAGCTTCAATGAGCCAATCAGCCATACCGCTGGGGGCCGCATCAAGCGCGGTGTGTGGGCTGTACACGGCGATTCCAGATTCAATGATGCCAAGCAATAACTCGCCGGATGGGTCGTCCCCGGTGACACGCGTCCGTGGTTCAAAGAGTGTGGGGTGATACGCCACGATGGCTTGCACATCTGCATCGATAGCCTCGCGCAGTACGGCGGAGGTCAGATCTATGCACACCATGACTGTGCTGATAACGGCATCGCGACGGCCAACAAGTAGTCCAGTATTGTCCCACCCCGCTGCATGTTGCAAGGGGGCGATATCGTTCATGACGTCACAGAGATCGGAAACTGTTGGCATGTGGGGAAAGGTAGCAGCGCGGCATCCTCGCTACCATACGTCGTTCCCCTTCCAACCGAGGTTCACCCTCACGTGACACAGAACGCCACCATGACCAGCTCTAGCCTCAGCACAATCCCCGAAATCCTCGACGATCTTCGCGCCGGCAAGCCCATCGTGCTTGTTGATGATGAAGGGCGAGAGAACGAAGGCGACTTCGTCGTCGCAGCTGAACACATCGACGTGGCCGCCATCAACTTTATGACCCGCGTTGGCGCTGGATACTTATGTGTCGCCATGACGGGTGAAGATTGCGATCGCCTTGATCTTGGGCCACAAGCACAAGTCAATACATCTCTTCGCACGACCGCATTTACCGTCAGTATTGATGGCCATCCTCGTCATGGCGTTGGCACGGGTATTTCTGCGGCCGACCGAACAAAGACCATTCGAATGCTCGCCGACCCCGCAAGCCGAGCCGACGACTTTGTGCGGCCTGGCCACATCAACCCACTTCGGGCGCGCGAGGGCGGAGTGCTCGCTCGAACTGGTCAGACCGAGGGATCAGTTGACCTGTGCAAACTCGCAGGTCTACAACCCGCTGCTGTCATCATCGAGATCGTGCGACCAGACGGTGAAATGGCTCGGATGGATGATCTTGAGCCACTGTGCACTGAACATGACGTTCGTATGTGCAGCGTTGAACAGATTATTGAATATCGACTTGCTCAAGAGACACTTGTATCTCGCATCGATCCGGTGGGTGGAACGCCAGTCGAAACTCCCTGGGGCATATTCAACCTCATCGCGTTCGAGAGTCAGGTTGACCCTCAGCCGCATATCGCATTGTGCATGGGCGATGTGGGCCAACTTGATGCCCATGGCAAACCTGTTGAAATTAATGATCCAGTGCTTGTTCGCGTTCATCGACGTGACGTGCTCGGAGACATTTTTGATGTCGGCCAGTCGCCGTCTGGCAATACGCTCCGCGGATCTATGGCAGCCATAGCCGAGGCTGGGCAAGGGGCGTTGGTGTACTTGCGTCCAGAACATCTCGGCGACAGCGCACTCTCGCAACTCTTGCACAAGGTGCGACGGCCGGGCGAAGATGACCCAGACCGACCCGACCTCACTCGAGACAGCGGCGCCGGCGCACGGGCGGTGCCAATCGACACTCGCAACACGGGAACGGGAAGCCAGATACTCCGAGCGCTTGGACTCAAGAAGTTACGACTACTAACCACCACCCCGCGAACCTGGCACGGCTTGACCGCCTTCGGTCTAGAAGTCGTCGAGCAAGTGGCGCCTGTTCACACCGGGTAAGTGAAGAGGTCAGTCAACTTTCCCGTTGCGACGAATCATATCGCCAAGCGACTCGGTGGCGCCAACATCGTCGCCGATGTCGACCAGTGCCTCCATAACAACAAACGACGCTGCATTACGAACAGCGGGAATCAAACCCTCATCGTTCATCATTGGTGCGAGCAACCCAATGCGGGCTTCTGGGTCAAACATCTCGCGAGCCTGCCACACTCCGAACACCGCGATGGCAGATTCGTCTGAAAGCCGCTGAACCGCGTGGTTCATCACTGCGAGTTTCTCGTCAAACTGAGCGACTCGCTCAAAGAACTCGTTGTCGCGGTGCCTGTCATCGCCGCCCATCAATTGGTGAAGTATCTCTTCGTGCTCGCGGCGCATCTCTGGCGGAAGTGATTCAATAATATGCCATGCCACGTCTGGATCTTCCCGCATTGCGGCAAGAAAGTGCATGTGCTGGCGGAGCATGTTGGCAGCTGAGCCTTCATGATCACCACGACCGCCACCCATTGCCGGGTGCCCCATCATGGCACCATGCAGATCTATATCACCATGTCCGCCCATGCCGGGGTGTCCCATCATTCCCTGGAAATGCTGCGTTCCGCCATGACCGGGCATTCCGCGGGGACCACCACCCATGCCACTTGGTCCTTCACCAATCACTTCAACTACGAATTTTGCTTCCGCACCTGGCGTCATATCGCCGCTCATCATCTGGCTCATCAGCGTGTGCATATCAATTCCGGACTCACCGGATTCCTCGGCAATTGCATCAAGATCAATCGCAATAACCTTACGTTCACCATTGTGCTCAATCACGATTTCACCTGAGCCATTGGTCACGGAAACATCAACCTGCACCTCTTCACTTTCCTCAGCAGCACCCATCGCGGCACACATCAACGCATCACGTGTGATACTCGTTTGAGCGCCGGCAAATGGTGCGGGAATCGCTACGCGAAGCTCATGAGCCGCCATGGCGGGCATGCTGCCAAGATCTATCTCGGTGACATCGCCCCGCTCATCAAGCATGACAAGCATTGAGCCACCATCCACAATCAGCGTTGAGGCTAAGCAATCTTGATCTGCTTGCTGCATGGCCGCTGCGAAATGTCCGGCCAGTCCGGAGTCAAAGATGTCAGAGGAGGGTGTGACAGCCCAGGCCGAAAGCGTGGCGACCATTGATCCAGCAAGCAACAGATGCATAAGAGACTCTCCTTGGAGCGATTGGGGTGGGGGTGTGATTCACAGCAGCATAAGACAACGGGCGAGGCCACATGGCCTCGCCCGTTGCATTGGTTTAAGTTCACAGGAAACGCACGCCGTGCGTACCCGTCGATTCGCGCGGGTTAGATATGCGTTTCCATCGTGTGGTCACAGGAATCAATCATTTAATCACCTCCAATGTATCAGGCCCATACCTGCATGGCCGTCGCAAAGAGTGACTCCTCGCCGCCATGCCCTGAAGCCTCCAGCGTCCCGAAGGCATGCCCGCCGCGTGGTTGCACGCGGGGAGTAGCGGGGCCGCTGTGGCCGGGGACCTGTCCGGACCCTCAACGTCCATCACCACACTCTGTCTATCGGCAGGGTGGGTGGTCTGAACTTGAATGGTTGCAACACGCGGCGCGAAACGCCTAAGGGACACCACACTACATTCGGTGTTCGCCGGGCATTTCATCGGGCACGCCACCATCAAGACCATCTGGATCTTCGTTGTAGTCGTACTCGTACGTAAACTCGCTGTCGGATTCGTCGGCTGACGCTTGCGGCTGAGCGTCATCGCTCGATGCTTCCATGGCTGTCATTTGCTCCCACTCTTCAAGTGAAATCAACACTTCGCGGGCCACAGAACCCTTGTGCTCGCCGAGAATGCCGGCTTGCCCCATTTGGTCAACCAAACGAGATGCGCGGCTATATCCGATCGCCATTCGTCGCTGGAGCAAAGACACGCTGCACGCCCGGACTCAATCATCACGCGAACTGCATCATCAAACATAGGATCACGCTCAGATGGAGCCGCCCCAACCTCCCCTTCGGTACCGGGTCGCAACTGAATAAGCTGCCGCTCAAAGCTTGGAGCCGCGACGGTCTTGAGGAATCGCACAACCTTGCGGCTCTCACCATCATCAACAAGTGTGCCCTGGGCGCGGCGTACTTCTGGATCGCGTGGCGTGACGACCATCATGTCGCCATTGCCGAGCAAGACCTCGGCACCCTTCGTATCAAGCACGATACGACTATCCATACCACTCGAAACCTTGAATGACATACGGCACGGCATATTCGACTTAATCAGGCCAGTCACCACGTTCGCCTGCGGACGCTGTGTCGCAAGAATGAGGTGAATGCCAACCGCGCGAGCTTTCTGAGCAATTCGCACGATGGACTGTTCGACTTCCTTGTTCGTCATCATCATGTCGGCGAGCTCGTCAATGATGAACACAATGTATGGAAGTGAGCGGGGAATCTTCGCGTCTTCCATATCGTTCTGGGGCTGGAATCGCTCTCGCTTTTCCTCTTCGCTCATATCGTTAAAGGTGCGAATGTCACGAACGCCCGCCTCACGGAATATCTCGTATCGCTCTTCCATCTTGCGAACAGCCCAGTCCAGGATCGCGGCGGCACGGTTCATTTCAGTCACGACCGGGCACGCAAGGTGCGGGATATCGCCAAACATGCTGAGTTCGACCATCTTGGGGTCGACCAAGATGAGCTTCACCTCATCTGGTCGCTTCAAGAAAAGCCAGGACATGATGATTGAGTTGATGCACACACTCTTGCCCGAGCCGGTCGTACCAGCGATAAGCATATGCGGCATCTTGACTAGGTCCTCTACGAGCGGCTCGCCACTCGCGTCCTTGCCAAGAAACATTGGCAGCACCATGCCATCGGCGGCGCCTGAACTGATCAACTCTCGAAGCCGGACCTTCTCGCGGGTCGGGTTAGGAACCTCGATACCAATGGTCGTCTTGCCGGCCATGGTGGGCACGACTCGAATATTCGGAGCTCCAAGGCTTCGGGCTAGGTCGCTCGCAATGCTATTGATGCGGGCAACACGTGTACCAGGGGCGAGCTGTACGGAGTACAGCGTGACTGTTGGACCCGAGTCGATACCGGTAACTTCTGCGTTGATTTCGTACGTTGTGAGGGCATTCTCAAGCGATTCTGCCTGATCTCGCACCATATTCTCGGCCTTCTCGGAGTAGCCCGTCTCGGGCTCAGCGAGCAGTTCAACAGATGGGAACTGATACCCCTCAAAGTCCTCTCGGTGGATGTCCTCATCCTTGGCAACAGCCTTCTTGCCACCAAACATGCGAATGGGCAGTTTGGCGATCTTGGCCTTGAGTTGCTCTTTACTCAGCGATGGGCGATCAGATTCCTCTTCTTCGGCCTCGACCTCGCACTCGTCTTCGTACTCCTCGTCATCATCCTCTTCGTCTTCGTACTCGTCTTCTTCATACTCATCCTCAACCTCGGAGTCCTCGTCCTCCCATTCCTCCTCGTATTCCGTATCCTCGGGCTCAGCAACCGCCGTTCCGCCCTCTGGACGCAGTGAGAGGCGTTTCATCCAGCCCATTGTTGGACGAGGGGCATGCTCGCGGAGCTGAGTTGCCCGCCGCCAGGCCCAGCCCGGCATGGCCAGCATCACCTCGTCGGCAGCAATCACGAGGCCCACGATGAGCAGCACCATCGCGAGCAATACGGTTCCAATGGCTCCAAACTGTGGAATGAGTGAGCCCGCAATCGCATGGCCAACCATTCCGCCAGGTGCCCCAGCGAGACCGCCCATGGTGGGAAACACGCCAGCGTGCAGCGAGGAAAGACCCACAGCGGCCACAACAAGCCCAATTGCCCGCAGCGGTGCGTGATTGGGTCGGCGACCAATCAACGTGAGTACAAACCACACGCCAATGCCCGAAGCAATCAACCAGGCGCCGAGCCCAATTGTGTGCAAGGACCAATAGGACACAGATGCCCCGATGCGGCCACCCAGATTCGACACTGTGGCTGGATAGGCCGAGACCGTGTGCGATGGGGGGTCAGCAGACGAGAAACTCACCAGTGAGAGCAGAAGAAAGCACCACACACCAATCGCCACCACCCAACCAGCCCACTTGAGCGGAGTAGTAGGCGGATTCGTCGCGGATGATCCGCGGTGCGATTGTGATTGACCCCGGGCACGAACAGTTGCAGATGGTGGCATAACCACTGTTCATCGGCTCTCAGTGGCCGATTTGGCCAGCATTCCACCCCCAGAAGGGGGCCAATCATGCCGCAATACCGGACTACGCTGAATCCACCGCACCCGAGAAGTTAGTTGGCCGGCAGACTGCCCACATCGATGATGGCGATCTGATTGCCCATTCGAGATTGGATAACCGGAGACACCATGCCCTTGCTGAAGAGCAAAATATTGAGTGAGCCGCCGTAGTAGAAACTCCCAATTCGCGTGTAGCCACGCAGAACCGTGGTGCCAACCTTGATGTCCTTGTCCAAGACGACCGAGCCAATCGTGCCAAGTCCGACTGGAATCGACGCCACATAGCCCGTCAGTTTCGCAGGCGATCGGCCGGGCGCATTGTCGTACTCCATCTCAATAATCACGATGCCACGCTGGAAATTCGCAAACTGACCAAAGTCAGTCCCAATTTGCCCCACATTGCCGGTCGGAGGCAGCCAGTCTGGAAAGTGCTCATTTCCCCAGGTACCCACATCACTGGCCATCCCGACGTGTACGACTGTGCCATTCACGGGGGCGTGATAGTGGTGATACGTGTTGGGCATCAGCACACACGAAAGCCCGGTGCCTCCGATGAACTGATCGCGGTACTTTGACGGGACGCCATCAAGAAGTTCGGTAAGGCTGATCGGCGTGTTCTTGACGTCAAGAATCATGTCGAAGTTGAATGGGTCCTCAATATAGGTGCGATGTATCACGCCATCACGCATAAGGAACTGGGCCAACGGATTCACGATGCAATCGGTCGGCGCCGAGATGACATAGTCCCGGTTCGGCAGCGTCACAGGTCGGCTCGGAATAACCTTCTTGGCCGTATCAACTGTGATTTCACGAGAGAAGAAGTCATTCCATGATACGTACTGAGAAACCTTCTGCTTCTTGTAGTCCTCAATTTCAATGCGAGGTTCATTGAGCCACTGATCGACAAAAAACGTTGACGCTGGCGAATCCATGAATGCCCCGCGTTCCTTGGCGAAGTTGCTCATGAGTTGAAGCCCGGCGTCCAAAGAATCGGTCTCGTCGAATGGATCTCGTCCCTGCACAAACGCCACCCCAGCTGGATTGTCAAAGTACATCCATCCCATCTGCTGGATGTACTTCAGGCCGTCGTCTGAGTTCCCGGATATTTGAGGAAGCCAAGTGCACCAGTCTGTGCATGTCCCCACAAGCTGCGCGTAGAGTTCCTTGCCTGAGTTGGACACCGACCACGGATTTGTGGCATTGGCATATGCCGGGAGCGGCTGCAACCCAGTCACAACTGCATTCAAAGCCGCGGCGACCCGCGGTTCATCTGCATACGCCTCCATAAACGCTGCAAGGCACTCGCCACACGGAGAGGCTGCGGCCGCACGAATCATCGACTCACTGAGATTGTCACCCGCTGCAGTTTGCATGCGAGCAAGCCGGCCGGTGTAGATGTCCTTGGAGACGAGGGGTCGAAACTGCGGCGCGACATCGGCTTCATAGGTGGCCGGAGTCGTGCTCGCAGCGAGAATGAGTATTGCAACGAAAAACATATGGGTGAATCCTCCTTGATTTGAAGTGAAAGTCTACTGCAAGACTGAGCGGGAAACGGCACAATGCAATCATGCATGATGCAATCACATGGGCAGGGTTGCTCGGTCGCTGGATGGACCTTGCCAAAGCAGCGCGGCCGCTTGATGGTGCTGACGGTGGACCATGGCAGCGGGCGTTGCCAGCCATCATTACATACGAAGCGCTCGCGCACGCCTTGCCGAATCTCGCTGAATTGTCCGTTGAAGAACGCAGTTACGCGCTCGATCAAGCTGCTGTGCTGCTTGAGGCACGCAGAAGTGATATGGATGATGCATTCGACGAGTTGCCCGAGGTTGTCGCAGTGGCTGATGCAGCTGTCGTCGCCGCAATCACGAACGCCCGCCAGTCATGTGTTTGGACGATTCTGTGGGAGGGGCCAGGACCACTCACGATGCCCAGTGTTGCCAACGTGCCGTCCCGAGCCTCCAACCAGGGCGCTGTTGCCGTCATGCCACCTGGCACGCTTGCACTTCCAAGCGAGCCCATCGCGTGGTGGATTGGCCGCGACGAACCGATGCTCGCCCGCGGCCTCGCTGGGTGCCAGGCCGTTCCGCTCGATCGACCGCTTCAAACATGGCGGTGCTTTGGTCCAG
>JABJQE010000291.1 GCA_018663565.1 Phycisphaerae bacterium | reverse complement strand
CGCTGGAACCCGATCAGCCGCTCAGGCTGGCCTTGTGGCTGCCGAGGCCGGCGGCAACGCGGTCGATGCGCTCGTCGCGGCGGTGGTCGCCTCATGGGTTTGTGAGCCCGGCATGACTGCTCTGGGCAGTGCAGGGATTGCATTGGTGCGTCCAGCAGGCGAACAGCCAGTGTTGATCGACGGACTCACAGCGATGCCGGGTCTTGGGGGTCATGTCGGAGATCCTCCCGGCGGGCACATCATCACGATGCCATATGGGCCAGGTGTACAGACTGGAGTCGGTCCGGGCTCGGTGGCCGTTCCTGGGGGGCTCGCAGCGATCGACATGCTGCACCGACAGTGGGGAGCATTGAGCTGGGCGGAGGTCTTGTCGCCTGCCATCAATCTCGCTCGTGAGGGCTTTCCCTACCCGAGTGTGTCGGCGGCCTATCTGCCACTCTCGGGCAAGCCAATCTACGACCTGACCGAGGGAAGCAAGGCGATCTGGCGCCGCGGTGACGGCACGCCACGCGCCGCAGGCGACACGACGCAGTTACCCGACCTAGCGACCAATCTCGAACGCATTGCGGTCGAAGGGGCTGATTTGTTCTACGCGGGATCACTGGGCGAGAAGATCGGCAATTGGATTGTCGAACATGGCGGGGCGTGCGGCCCGGAAGATTTTGCTGCGTACCGGGCGGAGCAGCGTGAACCAGTCCACTGCGATGATCATGGGTGGACAATCTCGACGTGTGACACGATTGGCGGTGCAGCGCTTCTTGAACTGCTTGCTGGATTTTCTGAAGTACCAGCGGGCGACTGTGATGAGTCTGCCAAGCTTGTGAGAGTGATGGCTGCAGCACTCGATCGCCGGGACGACACACTTCGCCGGGCCTCTTCTTCAACAACTCACATCTGCGCCGTTGATGAGAACGGCAATGCCTGCAGCATGACAACATCAACTGGCTATGGATCCGGCGTCGTCGCGCCGGGAACTGGGATCATGATGAACAACATGCTTGGCGAATTGGAACTATTGCCCGATGGTCCAAATGTACTCAAATTAGGCGAGCGGTTGCCCACCAATATGACTCCCATGATTGCTATGAAAGAAGACAGTGTTGTGGCGCTCGGAGCGGCTGGCGCAGACCGAATCGCCCCTTCAATGGCTCAGGCATGGCGGGGCATAGCCACTGGCCACTTGCCGGCCGCGCAGGCTGTCAACGGGCCCCGCTTTCATGTGAGAACAACCGATGAAGGACCTGTGCTTGATTACGAGCCTGGGTTTGATCCCACTGGTGTCGACATGCCCAACAACCCATTCGAAACCCCGCACATGTTTTTCGGCGGCGTCCAAGTCGCCATGCGGACGAGTGACCGAATACTCCAAGGCGGCGGCGATTCCAGGCGAGGCGGCATCGCCCTCAGTACGCATGCCTAACAGCTGCCAAACGCATCATCACCGTTCCATCAAATCGATCAGCGTGATCGGATCACTCGCAGGTGCCCCACTGGCTCAGCATGCTAATGAGATCCTCAACATCGACATCGCCGTCCCGGGAACAATCCTCACGATCATCTGCATCGAGTGATGCATCACCATAACCGGTCAACAGCGTTCCAAGATCATCAGCATCAACGTCGCCATCTTCATCGATGTCACCTGGGCAGCACCAATTGCCGAGATCGTTACCCCCGCCGTCTGTGTATGCCACCGTAATATCACCTCCCAGTGAATGGTCACAGAAGAAGGAGTCCAAAACGGTTAGATTGATGACTTCCTCGCTAAAAATGCCCTCGGCCGGATATCCAGAAGCTGTTTCATTCCCAGAAAACCGGCAACCACTTACTTCTATGATCGCCGCAGGATCAGTGTCACGAAGGTACAAGCACCCAGCGAACCCAGACTCATTGTCGATGAAATCGGAGTTAGTCAACGTGAGATCACCAGTGGACTGAGATATCGCCGAGCCAAAGTGTTCGGCATGATTCTCGCTAAAGGACGAATCTTCAATAGTGATGACGGCATCGGCACTGTAGACACGAATGGCCCCACCGTCGTTTGT
>JABJQE010000290.1 GCA_018663565.1 Phycisphaerae bacterium | reverse complement strand
GATCGCGTCATCCTGATCGACGCTTCTCCAGACCTTCGTCAGCAAGTGCTTCGTGCTGGTATCACGCGGTGCGATGGCATCTTCTTTACACATAATCATGTCGATCACACCTTTGGACTTGACGAGGTGCGACGCTTCAACATCAAGCAGCACGCACCGATTGACATTTGGGCTGAGCCACATACGATTGAGCATCTGGAACGGGTCTATAAGCACATTTTCCTCAAACATGAGAATGTCAACGACTCTTTCATTGCCGATGTGGAAATTCACACGCTGTCTCCAGGTGAACCAGTTGAGCTCTACGGTCTGCGAATTGAGCCCATTCGGCTCCTGCACGGGAATCTGCCGATCCTCGGGTTTAGAATTGACGCCGGCGACGGCCCCGACAGACCCCTGCCACTCGCGTGGTGCACCGACGTGTCTGAGATTCCAGAGTTCACCCGAACCCGGTTGACAGGTCTTGAGACCCTCTTTCTCGACATGCTTCGCGAGCGAAACCACCACACGCACCTGAGCATAGAAGGCGCCATCAAGGAGGCGTATTCCATTGGCGCCCGTCGGACCTGGTTTATCCACATGGCCCACCAGATCAAGCACGCCGATGTCGACGCCACACTGCCTGAGGGCATGGGTTTAGCTTGGGATGGTCTGACGGTCGATTAGACGGGGTAGGCACCGACTACCACATCGGTGCCGAACTCATTTGGGCTGCTATCATACGGTGCTCATGGCACAGCTCCGCGAAATCAAGAATCGGATGGGCGCGGTCAAGACGATCGCGCGTATTACTAAGACGATGCAGATGATCGCCACGGCGAAATTTACCGCTGCTGGTCAACGCGCTCAACAGTCGCGTCCCTACGCTGCCATGATTAACGATATGGTTCGCCAGGTCGCCTCAAATGCAAGCGATTACGAGTCACCATTGATTGATGGTCCAAATGAAAAGACCGGCAAAGATCTTATGTTGGTGATCTGTTCTGACCGTGGTCTGTGTGGTGCCTACAACGCAAACGTCTTGCGTGTTGCCAACACACATCGTCGAGCCGAGATTAAGTCTTCAGACGTTGTCATTGAAACCGCTGGAAAGAAGGCTGCAGCCTTCTTTAAGTTCCAGGGCGTTGAAGTATCGCGTGCCTATGGCATTGGCGACACACCGCAGTACGACAATATTGAAGCGATTGCTCAAGGCTATCTTGATCAGTACCTTGCTGGTGAGTACGACACGATCAACATCGTCTCTATGCGATACCACACGGTGTCACGTCAGACTGCCGAAGTAACCCAGTTGCTTCCACTAAGTCAGCCCGAGTCCGGCGGAGAATCAGATTCCCCAGTAACCGGTCGTCAAGACGTATACGACTTCACACCATCGGCCGCGGAGCTACTTGACACACTATTGCCCACAACGGTCAAGACGTTGCTGTATCAACTCTTTATCGAGTCGGCCGTTAGCGAGCACGTTATGCGGATGATCGCCATGAAGGCCGCCACAGATAACGCCAAGGACTTCGGTCGCACCCTCGCCCGTAACTACAACCGCGCTCGGCAGGGCATGATCACAACCGAACTCACCGAAATCGTCTCTGGTGTCGCCGCCCTCGAGGGCTGATCGACCCGACGGGTGATTTATCTCGTTACTTCATAAATACTTACAAGAGCCCCGTCTTGTAACCTGTTGTCACACAGGCACATAAATTACCCGTCGGATCGAAGCAGTTGTATCCTGCATGGATGCGGCTATACACGGGCACTGGTGATGATGGGACGACTGGCTTGTTTGGGGGTGAGCGGGTTGCAAAAGATCATCCACGAGTTATGGCCTACGGCGAGGCTGATGGGCTTAATGCGTTTCTGGGGTTTGCAGCGGTGGTGTGCAACGACGCCGAATTGCGAGTGGTTCTCGAGGAATTGCAGCGGTTGGTGTTTCAACTCGGAGCAGATCTTGCCACGCCGCTGAATATGCCTCATGAGTCCAAAGTGCAACGAATCAATAGTGACGACAGTGCTGCGTTAGAGGCCCATATTGACGCGATTGATGGGGCGAATGCTATGCAGCGGTCATTTGTACTTCCAGGTGGCTGCGAGCTTGCTGCGAGGCTTCATCTTGCGCGGGATGCTGCGCGGCGATGTGAGCGGGCCATGGTGGCACTGGATCGAACCGAGGCCGGGGCGGTCTCATCTGAGGCCACGCAGTGGATCAACCGATGTAGCGATCTTCTCTTTGCGATGGCACGGGCTGCCAATCGGATCGCTGGTGTGGCTGATGTGCCGTGGTCTGGTTCCTGACCAAGTTGGCTCGGTGTCACTAGAATAGGGTCCTTTTCCAGTGCTCTCTGAATGGGTGCTGATACCCCCCTCCCCGCTCCAAGGAGTTCATTCGAATGGCTATTCGCATCGGCATCAATGGTTTCGGACGTATAGGTCGACTTGTGTACCGCGAAGCAGTGCGGCGTGGCGTGTTCGATGTGGTTGCCATCAACGATCTTGTTCCTGCAGACAACTTGGCCTATCTCGTGTCGTATGACACGATGCACGGCCGCTTTGAACAAGTAGTTCGTGCTGAGGGTGATGGGTTGGTGTGTGATTCACAGACCACGAAGTGCTTGAGCGAGCGTGACCCATCGAAACTGGGCTGGGCCGATCTTGGTGTGGATTATGTACTTGAATCGACAGGTTTCTTTACGGACCTCGCCGGTGCGAGCAAGCATCTTGATGCGGGAGCCAAACGCGTCTTGCTCTCGGCGCCAACGAAGTCGCCCAATGATATTCCAACCTTTGTGCACAAGGTCAACTGCAATGGCTACGACCCATCCAATCACACGATCATATCGAACGCATCGTGTACAACCAATTGCCTTGCGCCGATCACCAAAGTCATTCTTGATAACTTTGGTCTTGACGAAGGTCTTATGACGACAATTCACGCCGCCACAGCGACGCAGCCCACGCAAGACGGTCCAAGTAAGAAGGATATGCGTGGTGGTCGCAACGCCTACATGAATATTATTCCTGCAAGCACAGGAGCCGCCAAAGCCGTGGCGCTTTGTCTGCCAGCGGTGAAAGGCAAGCTCACCGGCATGGCGATGCGTGTACCAACTGCGGATGTTTCTTGTGTTGATCTCACATTCCGCACAGAGAAAGCAACGAGTCTTGCGGATATCAACGCTGCCATGAAGGCCGCGGCTGATGGGCCAATGAATGGCGTGCTTGCCTACACAGAAGAACCGCTTGTGAGCAGTGACTTTGTGGGTGATACACACAGCAGCATTTACGATGCTGGTGCATGCATTGAACTCAATGATCGATTCTTCAAGATCGTGAGTTGGTACGACAATGAGGCCGGCTACGCCACGCGGTGTGTCGACATGCTTGAGATGATGGCCAGCAAGGACGCTTGATCAGAGTTTGCGGTCGATGTTCTTGAGCTGCTCGATGAGTTCAAAATGGTTCGATTCGAGTTGTTCCAATCGATCTTCGATCGTTGGGCCAGTGGATTGCTGCATCACGTGCCGCATGAACACATTGGAGATCGCACCGGCGAAGGTCGCAAACATACCGATGCCCAGCACCATCAGGACGACGGCAAGCACGCGGCCCGATGGTGTGATCGGGGTGAGGTCACCATAGCCCACTGTCGAGACAGTAACCACCGACCACCAAGCCGCGCGAGGGCCCGTCGTGATGGACGCGCCTGGCTGGGCCTGTTCTAGGTGCAAGACGGCGGCGGTGGAACCGATGATGAGCACGATGGCTACAAGCATTGCAGCGGCGACGGAGAAGGCGGCCTTATCTCGCTGGTACACCTTGAATAGCATCCGTAGCGATCGAATGAGTCGTAGGAATCGGATGAGTCGGGCGATGCGTGCGAAACGAAACGGGCCGATCGCCGGAATCGATGACGCGAGATCAAAGATGCCCCACGTGAAGATGTACCGCCATTTGCGCGGCGCCACGACGATGCTGTGGATGTAGTCGATCAGAAAGAGAAAGCAGAACCCAAAGTCGAAGATCGCCAGGAGCGATGAAATTTCACTGTCTGTAGGAAGGGTGAGCTGCCAGCCGATGACCCCCATTGAGACGACCGCGAGGACCGCGATGAACAGGTCGTAGGCGGAAGCGAGTTGCTGTGAGTCGGGGGTCGGTTGGGGGGAATCGGGCGTATCGCTCATCCGCCCCTTATCGGCATGCGGCAGAATGCCGCTGGAGATTCCGCGAGATCTAAAGCCGCAGTTGAGATCAGGTTGAGATTATTCCCTCATATTCATTGGCGTCTGGCGATTGGATGCGGGGTGCTTTCAATGTTTTCCACCGGTACTTCCGGGGGCTCAGGCCAGAACCGGGAACGCATCCTGCACGACGCCCACGAGGTCCTTGACGTGGCTGACAGACTCGTCCATGAGGGCTTGTTCGTCGGGAGTGAGATCGATTTCGATGACCTTCTCGACTCCATTGCTGCCTAGGACCGCCGGGACGCCCACAAAGTATCCACCGACGCCGTACTCGCTGTCGCAGTACGCAGCGCATGGGAGGACTCGCTTCTTGTCTTTAATGATGGCCTCGGCCATTTGGACGCTGCCGCTGGCGGGCGCGTAATAGGCGCTGGTTCCCATGAGTTTGACGACCTCACCTCCGCCAGCCTTGGCGCGTTCGACGCACGCGGTGATCTTGTCTTCGCTGAGCAACTGCGAAACCGGAATGCCATGCACGCTGGCGTAGCGTGGCAGCGGCACCATGTCGTCGCCGTGGCCGCCAAGTAGCAGTGCGGACACGTCCTCGACGCTGCATCCAATTTCCCAGGCGAGGAAAGTGCGGAAGCGGGCGACATCTAGGCACCCAGCCTGGCCCACGATGCGGTTGGTTGGGAAGCCGGTGGTCTTCCATGCGGTGTAGACCATGGCGTCGAGTGGATTGGACACGAGGATGATGGTTGCATCGGGTGCGTGCGTGGCGATTTGTTCACTCACGCTGTGCACGATCTTGACGTTGGTGGCAATGAGGTCGTCGCGGCTCATACCGGGCTTTCTTGGAATGCCGGCCGTCACGATGACGACGTCGCTTCCAGCTACATCGGCGTAGTCACTCGTGCCAATGATGGAGGCATCGAATCGTTCGATCGGTCCACAGCAAGCCAGGTCGAGTGCTTTGCCCTGCGCGACACCAACTTTGTCAGGGATATCGACGAGCACAATGTCTCCAAGCTCCTTCGCGGCGGCCCACATGGCGCAGGAGGCTCCGACGTTTCCGGCTCCGATGATGCTGATTTTGGCTCGACGCATGGTTTGGGTGTCTCGACTTGTTGGGGGGGGTGATTTGGGTGAGTTCCGTATTGTAAAGCCGCAAGCCACGGAGGTACAGGAGTTGGAAGTGGGAGGCAAGTTCATGGGTACCGATATCTAGGCAGCTGCGCCAGGGGCGTTATGAGCGTCTTTGAAATCACCCCATTTTCATGTGGCAACCGCTTCAAAAACGCGAAAGCCGCCAAGAGGCGGCTTTGCGACCAATGGGCCTGGGAGGATTCGAACCTCCGACCTCACCCTTATC
>JABJQE010000289.1 GCA_018663565.1 Phycisphaerae bacterium | reverse complement strand
GCAAGTAGAGGGACCCGCCTCGGGCATGCAACGCGATTGAGTTGAGGAATCGTGTTGGGCCCGGGTGGCAACCGGCCCCTGACGAGCAACTCCCATGCGGCGACGCCGCGTTACACTCCACCCATGGCCCTTCCTAGTCAATCAATGTCAGGTTCCGCCCGCGGACGATCCATGATGTCCTCCCGCCGCAAGAAGCGAGGCGGAGGCCCATTTGTGGTGTTCATCATCATCGTGGCAGCGGGGGTTGGCACGTGGTGGTTGTGGCCGGAGATTGGCGAGGTAGACGCTACGCTACGACATGAAGCCACGCCCGAACTCGCTACACGTGCCGCCGAACCACCGTCAACGGCATTGGTTGAGTTTGACCCCAATCCGCTCCCGACAGATTCCCCTGCGGCCATTCCAGAGCCTGTTGCCGCCGTTCCGCCTGCAATGCCTGAGGTAGCGGTCGTTGCAGTGGAGCCGATTTCGCCCTCAGTTGAGCCCTCGCTACCCGCCCCAACAGGCGTGCTCGACGAAGCAGCGGCGCTTATTCGTTCAGGCGATGTTGTGGCAGCTCGGGCCACACTCAGTAAGGCCTTGCGAACCCGCACACTCTCTGCCACAGAAGCCGCTGATGTTCGAGGCACGCTCACCGTGCTCAACAACGGCATGATCTTCGGCGCCGAAGTCACCCCTGGTGACCCGTTCACCCGCCTCTATGAAATCAAATCTGGCGATGCGCTCTCTCGAATTGCCAACCGCGAATCCCTCAAGACAAACTGGCGATTCCTGCAACGCATCAACGGGATTGCAGACCCAAGCCGCATTCGAGTTGGCCAGCGCATCAAAGTCGTGCAAGGGCCGTTTCACGCCGAGGTCGACAAGCGTGCGCACCGCATCGATTTGTGGCTTGGCGAAGGAGACGAAGCTGTGTTTATTCGCAGCCTTCCTGTTGGGCTCGGCGAGTTTGGCTCGACCCCCGAGGGGGCCTTTCGCGTTCGTCGCGGCGGCAAGATGGTGAACCCACCGTGGACCAACCCACGCACCGGCGAACGTTTCGCTGCGGCAGATCCCAACAACCCAATCGGTGAATACTGGATCGGCCTTGACGGTATTGATCCCCATAACCTGCAAGAGCAGGGCTTTGGTGTGCACGGAACAATCGATCCAGAATCAATTGGTGAAGATCGTTCCATGGGCTGCGTTCGCCTCGCTGACGACGACATCGCCTTGGTCTACGAAATGTTGACCGAGGGCAATAGCGTGGTGCTGATTCGCGAGTAGATCTTGGGGGAGCAGTTCTCGGCACGCTCAGCCTGTGCGCGAGCGCCTCAAACCGCCACGACATGTCCGACCGGACGATCGAGCGGACCGTGGGGCACTTCGGGCACGACTTGTGAGCGATGGCACACCCCAATGACCGTGCAGGCGGCAGATACGCGAGGCAGGTACCGGTCGTAGAACCCCGCCCCTCGGCCTAGGCGGCATCCGCTTGGGTCAAAGGCGAGCCCTGGTACCAAGACAACAGAGATCCGCTCTGCAGCGATTGCTGCAGCATGGCGTGGCTCTCGGATGCCGTGCCGAGTGACGTCAAAGGTGTCTTCTTCGAGCGATGTCACCTCGTGGGCTTCCATCGTGCGGTCTTGCCACCCGCTGACCGGCACCGCAAGCCGGCCACCTTCGCCGAGCCATCGCTGCATGGCGAGCGTCGGGTCAATTTCATCGGGAAGCGGCATGAAGGCCATGAGCACCCGGCCTTGGCCCTGTGCCGCTCGCAGCAGCCCGCCATCCGCCCACAAGGCCTCGCCTAGCCTTGCCTGAGCACCGCGTCGCTCAGCGTCTGTGAGCGTAGCCAAGGACTGACGCATCTCGGACCGCATCGCCTGCTTGGCCTCGCTCATGAGCCTTCCTCGTCGAGTCGCTGCTTGATGGTGGCCTCAAAGCCATGGGCACTTGGCGTGTAGTAGGTGGGGGGCTCGCTGCCGGGATTGATGTTGTTCATCGCGGCAGCGGCCGCGGGGTTGTCATGGGCGTAGACATAGTCTTTCCCGTAGCCAAGTTCAGAGGCCCCTCGGGTGTGACCACTTCGAAGGTGCAGCGGCACTTCAATTCCAGGTAACTCGCGAACGGCTGCCCGCGCATCCCAGATGGCCTTGGCCGCCGCATTTGATTTGGGGCAGGTTGCGAGGTAGATCACCAGTTCTGAGAGCGTCAGTTCTGCTTCAGGAAGACCGATACGCTCGACAATCTGCCAGGCTGCCGCGGCCATTTGCACAGCCTGCGGCGAAGCAAGTCCAACATCCTCGCTTGCAAGAATGGCCAAGCGGCGAGAGATGAATCGTGGGTCCTCGCCGGCTTCAAGTAGTACGGCAAGCCAGTGAATCGACGCATCAACATCACCAGCGCGAATGCATTTGATGAGGGCGCTCGCAAGATCGTAATGCTGATCGCCCTGGCGATCGAATCGCCGGCCGCGGGCCCCGATGGCTTTCTCAGCTACGTCCGCTGTCACGGCGCCGCCGGAAGGTAAATGGCATGCGATTTCGAGCGCGGCAAGGGCTCGCCGCGCATCGCCTTCGCATCGGTCGGCAAGCAGGGCGATGGCTTCTGGCAATACATCGGCGGGCAGCGTGTCGTCGGTCTCTATGGCGCGGTTGAGCAAGGTGCTGATATCGCTCGCCTCGAGGGACTGTAGCTGCAGGACCGTGGAGCGACTGATGAGCGCATCGTTGACGGTGTAGTACGGGTTTTCGGTGGTGGCTCCGATCAGCGACACTATGCCCCGTTCAACATCGCCAAGCAGCACATCCTGCTGGCTCTTCGAAAATCGGTGGATCTCGTCGAGGAACAAGATGCCCGGTGGCCCGCCATCGGCGATTCGCCTCCGCGAGGCATCAAGCACTTCACGGATCTGTTTGACTCCAATGGTCGCCGCATTGGCCGAGGTAAACGGCCGGTTGCATTCCGTGGCGATGACCTCCGCCAACGTCGTCTTGCCAGTGCCAGGGGGCCCCCACAGAATGAGTGATCCAAGATGGGAACCCGCCAAGAGCGATCGCACCAGCCCGTGCTCACCCACAAGATGAGCCTGCCCCACAATGTCCTGAAGCCGCTGCGGCCGCATGCGGGCTGCGAGGGGCCGTGTGGCGTCGAGCCGTGCTTGAACTTCATCAGACCAGAGGTGCATGAGGGGGAGCGTACAGCGCGGCTTCGCCGCGAGAGCAGGCGATCGGGGGTCAGTTTCTCGGAGTTCGTCCCTACCCCGGTGAATGATCAGAACGGGTTGAAGTTTGGCGTTGGTGCTGGGCGAGGCCTGACCCACTTAGTATCCCGCCGTACAATGCCCCCATGTGCGGAATTGTTGCCTATATCGGCTCCGAGGAGGCCAAGCCGGTTCTCCTTGAGGGATTGAAGCGGCTCGAGTATCGCGGCTATGACTCGGCTGGTATTGCCATGCTCAATGGCGGCTTGCACGTCGCGCGGACGGTTGGCCGCGTTCGAGTGCTAGAGCAGAAGATCGACGGCGACGAACATTTCGTTGGCACGATTGGAATTGCCCACACTCGGTGGGCGACTCATGGCTCTGTGAGCGAAGCCAATGCGCACCCGCACCGTGATGATGCAAAAACAGGTCATGGCATTGTACTTGTGCACAACGGCATTATTGAGAATTACCAGTCGTTGCGCACGTATCTCGTTGACCGCGGACATACGTTCACATCCGAGACCGACACCGAAGTATTGACCCACTTGATTGGCGAGTTATACGAGGGCGATCTTGCCGCGGCAGTGCGTG
>JABJQE010000288.1 GCA_018663565.1 Phycisphaerae bacterium | reverse complement strand
GTTGCGGGCAGATGGTGCCTGGGCTGAACTCATTGGCACGCCGTTCTACGCGGATCGAGCCCGAACCGAGTCGACGCATCTTGGGGATCATGTGGTGACGGAGCGGGGTACCGTGCTCCTGACAGATGGTGCAATCAAGCCGGATGAACTGATTTCCGGTCTCCCTGTGTACTCCGCCGACGATGTATTGATCGGTCTTGCCGAAGGCAGGCAGGCACGTCCGCTCGAGCGGGCGATGCACTTTTCAACGAAGAAGGTGGTTGGTGGGGCCGAACTCTGGCGGCTCATTGGCTTTCAATTCCTACACGCAGACCTCTTTCATCTTCTGTTCAACATGATTGCGTTGTACTTCTTTGGTCCTTTGATCGAACGGGTTCTTGGGGGCAAGCGGTACCTCGCCTTCTATCTGCTGTGTGGCGTTGCTGGCGGGCTGATGTACTTGATGCTCAATCTTGCGGGCTATGTCTGGGTGGGTTCTTTGGGGCTGCCGGTCATACCTGGTTTGTTATTCAACGCCACCGGTACGCCATTGATTGGTGCATCTGCCGGGGTCTTTGGTGTTCTTGTTGGCGGCGCGTTCTTGTCGCCCAACGTGCGAGTTCTGGTATTTTTCATCATCCCCATGCGGCTTGCCACGATGGCGTGGATGCTCATCGCGATCTCGGTCTTTTCCATCTTCTTCGGGACCCAAAATGCGGGTGGCGAGGCGGCGCATCTTGGCGGCGCAATCGCGGGCTTTGGATTCATCCGGCACCCTAGCCGCCTGCACAGATTCTTTGATTGGCTTGGCCGGTTTGACCCAACATCACGCAACTTCCGAACAAAGTCGATCCGCCAAGCAGCGAAGCCTCGAACAGATGATATTGATCGCATTCTGGCGAAGATTTCGCGAGAGGGATTGCACAGCCTGACAAACCGAGAGAAGAAACTGCTTCAGGGCGCATCGCAGCGGGACAGCGACACCCAATCGTGAGCGGCCCACTCCAGTTTGAGATTGAATGCCAGTCATCTTCCTGCGGCGCTCGGCTTGGACGGGTCACGGTGCCACATGGCTCATTTGAAACGCCCGCATTTATGCCAGTTGGAACACGAGGTACGGTCAAGGGGCTCCTGCCCAAGCAAGTGGCCGCAACCGGGTCGCAGATCCTGCTCAATAATGCGTATCACTTGATGCTGCGACCTGGCGATGAACTCATCCGTGAGCTCGGCGGCGTGCACGAGTTCATGCAATGGCATGGCCCGATCTTGACTGACTCGGGTGGCTTTCAGGCGTGGTCGCTTGCAGATACGAACTTGCTCGGCGAAGACGGGATTATTTTCAAGTCGATTATTGATGGGTCGAAGGTTGAGCTCACTCCCGAGCGATCGATGCGAGTCCAGAACAACCTCGGGGCCGACATCATTATGGCCTTCGACGATTGCCCGCCATCTGTGGATGCCGCCAGCAGGGTTCGTGATCAGCGCCCTGAACTTGCAGCGGCCCATGACAAGCAGGTCGGCTCAGACCATCGCCGCAGACTTGTGGAGGCCATTGACCGAACGGCCCGCTGGCTCGAGCGATGCGTGGCCGCCCACGATCGTTCAGCCGATCAGGCGCTATTCGGCATTGTGCAGGGTGGACCGGACGAGACGCTTCGCCGCCGATCGGTCGAGCAGGTGACCGCATTTGACTTGCCCGGATATGCCATTGGGGGCGTCGCAGTGGGGGAATCTACAGAGGTACTGCATGCCACCGTTCAGATGACCGCACCGATGTTGCCAGCCGATCGCCCTCGATATCTCATGGGCGTGGGGTACGAGCGAGATCTTGTGGCCGGTGTTCGGGCCGGCGTTGATATGTTCGATTGCGTACTGCCGACGCGTAATGGACGCAGTGGCAGCATCTTCATGCCCACTGGGCGGGCTCAGATCAAGAATGCACGGTTCCGGGCAGACAACACAGTCATCGATGCTCGATGCGACTGCGATGCCTGTGGCGGGGGCTTCACGAGGGCTTATCTGCGACATTTGTTCATATCGGGCGAAATGCTTGGACCAATTTTGCTCAGCCTGCACAACATCCGGCACTTCCAACGTCTCATGGTGGACATCAGGCGGGTGATCAGGGATGATGCGTGGTCTTCGCTGGCCGACACTTGGCCAGTTCTACGTACACCCCCAGCCGAGGCCGGCCATAGGTCTGCTTCGGCTGACTTAACCGGCAATCACGCAGGCTCACGGAGCATGGATCAATGATGATAAATGGATACTCGGTGCTTTCGATTTCTCTCGGACAATCGGGAGCGACCGACCCCACAGCGCCGCCTCCGGCCATGTCCAGCGGCGCGAGCGCTCCGGCTCACTCCGTGACAACTTCTGCTGACGGCATCGTGCAAGAGGGCGCCGAGCCAGTAGCTGGCCCGTTTGGCGACAACTTCTTCTTGGTACTTGTCTTCGTGATGGTCGCTGTTGTCGGCTTCTCGATGCTCAGTGGCCGGAAGCAAAAGAAGCAAAAGAAACAGATGATGGCGGCCATTAGCAAGGGCGACACCATCCAGACAATTGGCGGGATCATTGGCCGCATTGTCGAATTGAAGCCTGACACGGCTCTGCTCGAAGTTGACCGTAATTCAAATAGCCGAATGGCCATTTCTCGAGCGGCGATTCAACAAGTAGTTGAATCTTCTGACACACCAGAAGCCGATACGGCTTCATCAATCGACTGAATTCCGCTCCTCCCCTACGCGAGAACACCGCACCCATGCAGAACGCATTCTGGAAGATCGTCCTCATCATCGTCGTCGTCGGCGGCTGCCTCTGGGCAGTCAATCCGCCGGAAGATCGCATCCGCCTCGGACGCGATTTGAGCGGCGGCGTCAGCCTTGTCTATTCGGTCCGCATGCCAGAGGGTGCAGATCGCCCGGCGTTGCTTGACCAAACTATTCGCGTGCTCTCAGAACGTGTCAATCCGCAGGGCGTACTTGATATCGCCCTGACACCGCTTGGAAGTAATCGCATTGAAGTGGTGATGCCCCTTCCCAATGAGGAAGTCAAGCGCCTTGCCGATGCGTACCGCGACCGGCTCGACTCGTTTGTGCAAGTCACTGAGATCAAGCGATCAGCCCTCGAACGAGCCCTCGCCGATGGCACTGCTGTGGCAGCCTTTGGCGGCGGCACCGTGCGTGGCCAAATTGTCTCTGATTTGCAAACGGCTCATGACACAGCCTTGGCTTTGCGGGCCAATCTCGCCGCTGCTCAGGCTTCGGGCGATCAGGCCGCAGTCAATACGGCTCGTCAATCCATTGCCGATGCTGAGGTTGAATCCGAGGGCCTCGAGGAAGAACTGCTTGGAATGAGCCTTGACCGGACTCGCCTCATGCGGGTCATCGAATTGCCCAATACCCATGAAGTGCTCCGCGGTGACGATGGCACCATTCTGATTGGCGATGACGGGCGTGCTCTTGTCGCACGCTCGCCCCGCGAAGTTGCGATTGAAGAACTCTCCGCTGAATACCCCGCCGCAGCCGAGGGCCTCGCCGAAGTGGTGGAGTCGTGGAAGTCCTATCAGAGTCGCCGCACAGGCCTTGATGATCCCAAGGATCTCATGCGACTATTGCAGGGTGCTGGTGTATTGGACTTCCACATCGCCGCGTCAGGTGCTACTGCCGAAGGCGTCGACATCAATCAAATGCGAGCCCAGCTTGCTGAGGTTGGTCCTGACAATACGGACTCAATCGTAGCCAAGTGGTTCCCGATTCATGATTTGCAGCAGTGGATCGATTCGCCGGAGGCGCTCAAGGCGCTTGAGTCAGATCCGGTTAACTATTTCCGGACGAATTACAACCTGGTGTCGGCCGAACGTGACGGGGTGTACTACATCCTGCTCTATACACAGCCCGGCAAGGCCATGACCCACCGGGCCGACGCGACGTGGTCGATCGAAGGGACAGGCCGAACGGTCGATCAACTTGGTCGTCCGGCCATTAGCTTCCGGCTCGATCCATCTGGTGGAGCGTTGATGAGCCGTATGACGCAGCCCAATGTGGGCGAGCCGATGGCCATCGTTCTCGACGGCAAGGTCTACTCAGCCCCGAATCTCAACGACACTATTTCGGGTAGCGGTGTTATCAGCGGCTCGTTTTCTCCGGAGGAACTCGGGTATCTCCAACGCGTACTCGCAGCCGGTTCACTTGAGGCTCGTTTGTCTCCTGAGCCAATTGCTGTCAGTGTCTTGGGTCCATCGCTTGGTGCCGACAATTTGAACCGTGGTCTTGAGGCATTCCTCTGGGCCATTCTGGTCGTCGGTCTGTTTATGTTCCTGTGGTACTTCTTCGCTGGTTGCATTGCTGACGCAGCATTGCTCTTCAACGGCATCATTATCTTTGGCGTGATGGCCATGATGCAGGGCACGTTTACGTTGCCTGGCCTCGCCGGCGTGGTCCTGACCATGGGCATGGCGGTCGATGCAAATGTCCTGATCTACGAACGTATTCGTGAGGAGATGAACGCCGGAGCTCGCAATTTACGCGAGGCCGTGCGGACAGCCTACCACCAGGTGTCACCAACGATTTTTGACGCGAACATCACGAACCTCATCGTGTGTGCGGTGTTGCTGCTCATGGAGCCAACCACTGAGGTGAAGGGCTTTGCCTTGACGCTCAGCATCGGCATTATTGCGACGCTGTTTACGACGTTGTTCGTGACGCGATTCTTATTCGATGTCTTCCTCTATTGGTTCAACGGCAAGCGTCTGCCAGTGCTGCCGCAAGTCGTGCCTACGATCGGTCGCATCTTGCGTCCCAATCTCGATTGGGTTGGCATGCGGGCCGGCTTCTGGACATTGAGTGGCATCGCAATTGCATGCTCCATTGCTTTGTTTTACAGCCGTGGCGCAGATATGTTTGATACAGAATTTCGTGGTGGCGTAGCGATCACGATGACGACCGGAATGGACGGCGACTCGCAAGTGCATTTGCCAAGTGGTGGCGACGAGTCGGTCACCGCTCGGGTGCATTCGATTGGTGAGCAGGCAGGGCAGGGGGATTCACTGAAGGAGCGTGTTCTCCGAGAACTTACGCGGGCCAAGGTGCTCACGGTCGGCGACACGAAAGTTCATGAATCCGGCCGAACGGTTGGCACGTCATTCCAGGTCAAAGTAGCTTCGCCGGCCGGACTTGATAGCGAAGAAGGCATTCAGCCAATCGTTGAAGCGGCCTTGCTTGCTGAGTTCGGACATGAGCTGGATATCTCACCCGCTCGCACATTCATCGGAAGCGGTGGTGGCGACTGGGCCACGCGGACCGCTCAAATCGATGCGCCAACGGCTGGTGAAGTACTTGGCCTGACGAGCTCGATTGCTGATGTTGCTGACTACCGTGGCGGCATATTGGTCTTGGGCGAGGAACTCAATCCACCCGTCACGATTGAAGAGGTGGAGCAACGCATCGATCGAATCCGCCAGGATCCGGACTTCCGTGACACAATTGGTCGCGACGTGTTGGTGGCTGGCATCGAGCCCGCTGGCGATGATATGTGGTCATCGGTCATGGTTGCCGTGGTTGATCCCGAACTGAACTACCTGCGTCATGAGGCCGGGCGTGTCGACGAGCGGCTCGCGCAGCGAGAGTGGGAGTTGTTTGCGGAGGCCCTTGGACGCCAGAGCAGCTTTGAGCAGGTCAGCAGCTTTGCTCCTGCGGTGGCCGCGACACGAACCGCCAATGCAATTGGCGCGGTCATTTTGTCACTCGCTGGCATTCTGTTCTACATCTGGGTCCGATTTGGTTCACTTCGATATTCGATCGCGGCAATCGCAGCGCTATGCCACGATGTCATTATCGTTGTGGGCTTCCTCGCATTGAGCGGCGCGATTGCCGGACAGGCATGGGCCTCGGGCGGCTTGATGATCGAGGAATTCCAAATTGACACAGGAATCGTTGCGGCCTTGCTGACAGTGATTGGTTACTCGCTCAATGACACGATCGTCATCTTGGATCGAATCCGCGAGAACCGCGGCAAGCGGCCGGTGCCGAGTCAAGAATGCGTGAATCTTTCGATCAACCAAACGATCAGCCGAACCTTCCTGACGTCCATCACCACTCTGATTGCGGTGTTGATTATCTACATCTTCGGTGGTGAGGGACTGCACGGCTTTGCCTTTGCACTGGTCATTGGTGTGATTGTCGGTACGTACTCATCAGTTGCAATTGCGTCACCACTGGTGTTCCGACATCGTGATTCAGACGCCCTCGACACGGTCGCGGACGAGGATGTGCTGCCAGTATTGCCCAGCGACAACGAGCCTTCACCGGTCTGACTGGAGTTCTCACGTTCGTTCTGCTTGGTGGCCGATGTTCTCCAGTGGCGCCCGCGTTATTGAGATGTGGGCCTTATGGGAGCCTGGGTATGTCAATCGGCGGGAAGTTCATCTTGCTCGGAGCCGCTTTCGCGGTTGTGTTGTTGATCGTGGTCTACGGCGGCGGTACTGCAGCATCAGTGGCTACGCCCACCGCGTCGCCGATGGCTCTGCGCCCGCTTGCAACTCCTGAACCACCACTTGCAGCTACGAAAACCCGCGTTGTAGACACGCCCCGTACGCCACCGGCTCCTACGGTGCCTGCCACGACACCATCGGCGTTGCTGCCTGCGATCGTCATGGGGAAGGATGTCCCTGCCGAATTTGCCGTGTTTACCAAGTCCGTGGCTGAGCCTCCGCGGCGATCGACCGCAATCACAGATCGGCCAGTTCGTTCAACGCCGGTCAATCTGACCGTCAAGCCTGGCGACACGCTCACCGCAATTTCGGCAAGGACGCTTGGTGATGGTGAGCAGTGGCGACGATTTGTGACTGTCAACCCAGGTCTCAATCCAAATAGGCTTCGAGTTGGCCAGGTGCTCAAGATTCCGGGGGTCGTGCCAACTCCTTCGCGGCCGGTGGTGAACGCAGTCGCGGCGAAGCCAGTCCAGAAGACGCACC
>JABJQE010000287.1 GCA_018663565.1 Phycisphaerae bacterium | reverse complement strand
GTCAAACGACAGGTCGAAATGCTTCTGCCAATTGAGCGCCGCCCGTGCCTTCGTGAGTTCATCGTCACGATTTCGAGTGCCCGGAATACCGAGCGCCACATCCGCAGCATGCGCCGAGATCTTGTACGCAATGCACCCTTGTTTTACATCATCCTTCTTCGGAAGTCCGAGATGCTCTTTCGGCGTGACATAGCACAGCATCGCAGCACCGTGCCAGGCCGCGGCCGTCGCACCAATACATGATGTGATGTGGTCATAACCCGGGAAGATGTCAGTCACCAGTGGACCAAGCACATAGAAGGGGGCGCCATGACATCGACGACGCTGCAACTTCATGTTGTATTCAATCTGATCAAACGGCACATGGCCTGGACCTTCGACCATGACCTGCACGCCATGTCGCCACGCACGTTCAGTCAATTCACCAATAGTCTCAAGCTCGCCAAGCTGAGCTTGATCTGTCGCGTCTGCTAGTCCACCTGGACGAAGTCCGTCGCCGATGCTGAATGTCACGTCGTATCGACGCAGGATGCTGCAAATATCGTCCCATGCCTCATACATCGGGTTTTCTTTGCCATGGGTAAGCATCCACTTGGCAAGAAGCGACCCGCCACGGGACACGATGCCAATTAGGCGATCACGAACCATGGGCACATGCGCCCGTCGCAAGCCAGCATGCACAGTCATGTAGTCCACGCCCTGCTTCGCCTGATGTTCGATCGCAGCGAGAATGACGTCGCGGTCGAGCTCTTCGAGCTTTCGATCAATGATCATTGCGTAGATTGGAACCGTGCCAATCGGCGCCGTTGACTCGCCAATGATGGCTTCCCGGCATACGTCAAGGTCGCCGCCGGTCGACAAGTCCATCACTGTGTCGGCTCCCCACTTGAGGGACCAGTGGAGCTTCTCGATTTCTTCATCGGTTCCACTTGAGACCGGCGATGCGCCCATGTTGGCATTGACCTTGGTCAAACTTGCGCGTCCGATGGCCATCGGATCAAGTGATCTACTGAGATGGTTGATGTTCGCTGGAATAACCATCCGTCCAGCTGCAATTTCATCTCGAATCTGCGCGGAGGTCAGGTGTGGCTCACGCTCGGCGACTCGTTTCATCGCGTCGGTAATCGTGCCGAGCCGGGCGAATTCCAACTGAGTCATTGGTGTAAACCCGGCCGGAGGCACCGCGAGAATGGGCACGCTGCCAACATTGTGCCCGTTGCAGCCAGCTGGGTCAGTAGCAATCGTCCAGCCCTCAGGAAGGAAGTCCCACGCTGTCTTCTCGCTTGGCGGGGGCATGCCGGGCGTGTCTGGACTGGAATACATCAGCGGACCGCCAACGTCCGGCGCGAGCGAGAAACTGCCTGGCGTTGTGCCATCAGTCTCCTGGCCAGGATTCATCGCGCCGTGCATTGGCATGACGTCAAGAAACGTATCGTGATCGCATTCGGTCAGGTTGACGTCCGAAGCGTGTGGTGTGTTTTGATCGAAGCGCATAAAGCCTTCCCTCCGCCGGTACGAACCGGATCAGGTGTCGCGGGTTCCTCTCAGCCACCTTTACGCGATGGCGCCCCGAGGCAGCCCAAGGGTACTCGCTCAGCACAATGGGAGGGGGTCGGTCCCCTTGCCGCCTCTCACCATCCTTCTGGGACGGGCGGCGGTCCGGCCGAGGCGGCCGACTCAGTGATGCCGCCCTCCGGTGGACCCTTGTAGTCGTGAGCGATCACGAAAATCTCTGTCGACTCTTTTCGCGAAGCCTCGGGCTTAAGAGGCTTCACTCGACCAAATAGTTTCTTGGTATCAGCAAGCAGCTGCGGCATGGCAGATCCTTCCAGCACTTTCATGACAAGTGTCCCGCCCGGCTTAAGCCAGTGCGGGCACAAGTCCACCGCAAGCTCACACACACTCACACTGCGAAAGTGATCAGTATCCCGACTGCCGGTTGTTGAAGGCATCATGTCCGAGAGAATTGAGTCGAAGAGAAAGTCCGTCGGAACACCGGCACCTTTCGGGTCTTCGGCGTTTCCAAGCAGCGCGGTCACATTGTCCGGCAGACCAGCATCGACTTCCTTGAGGTCAATCCCCCACGCGCAGCCCTTCGGCCCGACTCGTTCTGCGATCACCTGAAGCCATGAACCCGGCGCACATCCGAGATCAAGCACCTGATCCCCTTTGCTCAATACACCTCGACGATCATCAATCTGCATCAACTTGAACGCTGCGCGAGAACGATAGCCCTTGCGCTTTGCTTCCTTGAACCAATGATCATGGATCTCACGTTCGGCCATCGATCAGGTCAGACTCAACTGTCCGCCGCGGGCCTGTTGCACGATCCGCTCGGCAAGCGTCACCGCGAGTGACCCTGCATCAGCGTCAACAGGAGGACGCTCGCCGGTTCGAACACATCGCAAGAAGTCTTCGGCTTGCAGTTTGAGTGGTTCAACATCGGCCACCTGAAGATCTTCAAACTGAATGAGTTCGAGGTAATTCACATCACTAAGGTCTTCACCGGCGGCAAGACGTGCGCGAAGATCAGCGAGTTGTTCGGCGTTAGCCGATTTACGAATGACCTTGACCTTGCGCTCGACAAAGTCCGCCGACACATATATATCTTCAGAGATAATCCGCAACGTTCGCTCGGTCTTCATCGCGAGCCGAGACGCCGTAACGTTTGCAACACAGCTGTGGCCGTCAGAATCTGGCGAGTAGGTCATGCGAACATTGGCTACATCCTCGGCCTCGCCGAGCACCGCAACGGCGCTTGCTTGCACATCATCGGGCACACCGCCAACAAGCATGGTGAGTAGATCGAGATCATGAATCATCATGTCGAGCACTACTCCAACATCTACACTTCGGAATGTCATTGGACTAATGCGGTGGAGTTCAAGATGTCGCGGGTGCAGTTCGCCAAGCGACTTGATGGCCTGCATCACTGGGTCATACCGAACCACATGACCCACTTGCAGCGCGACGCCAGCCTTGTCGGCGGCGGCCGCGATCGCTGCAGCGTCTTCTGCTGTCGGCGCTAGTGGCTTTTCGATCATGCATGCCACACTGGCCGCAAGAAGTTGTTCGGCGGTGTCTCGGTGATGCACCGTTGGCGTTGCAATCGTCACCGCATCAACGCCTGCGGCAAGCAAGGCATCGATCGAAGCAAAGGCCTGTCCGCCCCACTCTTCAACAATATCGGCGGCCCGCTGCGGGTCGTGATCAACAACACCAACAAGATCAACGCCATCCATCTGAGCGTATACACGCGCATGATGGCGACCCATACGACCCACGCCAATGACTGCACACCGAAGAATTCCATCGCTCATTACACAACTCCTTGAGAGGCGGTGCATGGTACATCCCCGCGAAGGCCTCAATCCCCCTTTATGCGAGCCCGTCTGGCACGATCCCGCTTCACCTCGTTGTTGTGAGCCTGTCCGGCCCATCCGCTCAACGAGAGCAGCCCCCAAACAGAACGCAGGGTTCGCAGCAGCAGCCAGTACCAGGGGGCAATCGAAATCAAGACGAAAATCACGGCCACGAGACCAAACGCACCATCCGCAATAGCGATGGCCGCTTCTGGAAATGGGGCGAGCCATGTATACACGCCGATTGGAAAGAGCACCCAAACACTCGTGGTCAGCCGCCGCGACACGTGCTTCATCTCCAATTCATTGGCGAGGCTAGCGAGTGTAATCAAGAGCAGCGACGCGCCAAACAAGCCCACGCACTGCAAGCCAGCCGATCCCCACGACACCGTCCCACGATACAGCTCAACCAACACGCCAATGGGCCAGAACATCAAACAGACCCGGGCCCCCCACCGCACTACGACAAAGACGGGATACTCAACATCAAGCGTAGCTGGTGTCACAAGCCATGACGCAACCGCCGCGGCGATGCCTGCCACGATCAGCGACTTGAGATAGGAATCAATTGATGCCCCGTTCATCGAAACAATGCCCGCGATCGCCGTTATGACAAGGCTTCCCAACACCAAAGCCAATCCCGCCCGATATCCCATCGACCGTGAGAATTTCTCGGTCACGCGAAGCGACGTCTCACCTTCGGCCAAAATGGTCGGCCGGGCTTTGCTTGTCGGTATGCCGCGGCGTGACTGGGCCGAAATAGTCCCGCATTCTGGGCACGGCCTCCCAATAGAAGTCCCTTGCAGGTCGTACCCACATTCGGGACACGGGTGAGTTGGATCGACTGGCCGCCCCGGCTCGCACCCGGCAGCAGCCGAAACGGAAGAGGTCTGAGTCTGCGCACAGGCCATACACATCGCGCCGAGAGCAAGGCCTGGTGTCGGTGTGCCACATACCACGCAGGCCATGCCGTCAGGCATCGCTGCAAGATCACCTCTAAATGTCGAATTGTCAGGAGTAGCAGCCGATGCCACCACGCCGCACTCCGGGCACGGCCGCGATACTGGAATCCCTTGCAGGTCATAGCCGCACCCATCACAGGTCCGGCCGGCAGGTCCCTCGTAGTCCTCTGGAGTCAAATGAAAGGGATCTATCGGGGGCATCGCGCCTCCTACGTCGAAGCGGCAACGCGAGCAGATTGTACGTGAGTGACCGCAGACTTGAACATCTGAAGTCCCGGCGTTTCGCCAGACATCTCACCGAGCCGTGTCCAACTCGGATGCTGCATCCAATGCACATATCTCTCGGGGTGAGGCATCAACCCCAACACCAGTCCCGTGTGATCACAGATACCGGCCACGAGGCCGAGCGAACCATTGGGGTCATCATCCGCTGCGTACCGAACCGCAATTCGCCCTTCGGTCTCGAGTTGCTGCATAGTCTTGTCGGATGCATGAAAGCGACCTTCACCGTGAGCAATTGGAAGTACGTCGGCCAAATCGGAGGTGTGCAATCCTTGTGTCCAAACGCATCGTGACTGTGGATACTCGACTCGGACCCAACGATCAACGAATCGACCACCGCAATTCTCAAGAAGCGCCGCCTCGGTTTTGGCTGGCGTATCGCCCCACGGCCCAGGCAAGAGCCCGGCCTGCACTGCGATCTGAAATCCATTGCATGGCGCAATCATTGGGACACCACGATCGATCGCGGCGCGAAGATGTTGAAGAATCTGCCCGTTAAGCATGGTGGAAAGAATGCGACCCGCCGCGATGGCATCTCCATATGAGAAACCACCGGGCAACCCGACTAAGTCGAAGTCATCCACCATGTCGGGTTCACGCGCCAACCGAGTGATATGCACCGTGATGGCCTCGGCGCCGGCAAGTTCAAAGGCCTCGGCAAGTTCGAGGTCACAATTGATCCCCGCGGCGGTCAGCACCAGTGCTTTGGGTCGGCTCGGCATGTTGGCAGCGTATGGCATTCGTGTTGACGTCGCGAGGCTCATCAGAGATTCAATCCAGACTGCCAGCTCGCTCGAAGATCATCAAGTAAGACAGCGAGCGTGTCGCCCATCGTCAATATCTGCTCGGGCACAAACTCGCCAATCACACAATGCGGCGTTTCCCCAAGCACTGTGGCTAGTTCGGTGAGATTCGCAGGATCGACTTCCAGCAAGTACCGCGATGGGGTTTCGGCAAAGCAGGCCACTCCAAGCGACGCAAGATCACCCTGCACGGCGGATACATCAAGGGAAAGGCCAATTTCACCAGCAAATGCCATTTCAGCCGCGGCCAACAGCACGCCGCCCTCGCTTGGGTCATGAGCACTGCGGACTAGGCCGTTCGCAATCGCACCCGCAACAGCTTTGGCTCTCGCCGGGGCGGCCTCAAGATCAACCACTGGAAGTGAGCGATCACCAACTGAGTTGCTCGCGACCCGAAGTAGATGGCTACCACCGACGGCATCAGTCGTGTCGCCGACCAACACCAACAGGTTGCCCGGATTCTTGGCATCCATGGTGACACAGTCACCAATATCCGGAACGATTCCAAATCCACTAATCAAGAGGGTGGGTGGTATTCGGATCGTCTCCCCCGCATCAGTCGTGAATTGGTTGTTGAGCGAATCTTTGCCACTAATGAACGGCGTACGGAACGCTAGGCCGGCATGCAAGCACCCTATGGATGCTCTGACAAGTTCACCCATGCGTTCGGGGTTCTCACATCCGGGCCAGCAGTAGTTATCAAGCACAGCAACCTGCGTTGGATCAGCCCCAACGCACACAAGGTTGCGCATACATTCGTCATGAGCTGCAAGCACCATGAGATATGGATCGGCGCACCATCCGGTCGCAAGGCCGGTTCCAATCGCAAGCCCCCGCCGCGATCCCCGAACTGGCGTCATCACAGCAGCATCACCTGGACCAGTTCCGGCCGGACCAACAAAAGGCTTGAGCATTGTCCGACCTTGCACTTCGTGGTCGTACTGCTTGACGATGTCCTGCTTCGACGCGATGTTGGGATGCGAAAGAAGGGCGTGCAAGGTCGCAGCAATGTCGGGCTCCACGCTGCCAGCTGGCTTGGGAGCAATTGGAGTCCAACTCGCCATGCGCACACGATCCGGCACACCATTGTGCATGAAGTCCATCGATAGTCGGCCGATCTCGTCGCCGCCGTAGTGCAGGACGAGTTCCCGGTCCGGTGTGCCAAAGGTTCCTAGATCACACCACTCCACCTCGTACTCATCGCAAATGGCCGCGAGAGTTTCAATTCGATCGGCTGGAACAGACAGCACCATGCGCTCTTGTGCTTCGCTAATCCAAATTTCAGTTGGCGTGAGTCCGTCATATTTGGTCGGCGCTCGATCAAGGTGCACATCAGCGCCAAGTTGCTCGCCCATCTCGCCAACGGCGCTACTGAACCCACCTGCGCCGCAATCGGTAATGGCCGAGTACAAGCAGCCATCCCGGTGGTCACGCGCTGCGAGAATGGCATCGAGCATCTTCTTTTCGGTAATTGGATTTCCGATTTGCACTGCGTGAGAAAACTCATCTGCGTGCGTATCAGTCAGTTCAGCCGATGAGAAGGTGGCGCCATGAATTCCATCGCGACCAGTGCGGCCGCCCAAAGCGATGATGTGGTCGCCGGCCTGGGGGTCACCGTGCGTCATATCCCGTGGCATCACACCGACGCACCCACAAAAGACGAGTGGGTTACCGATGTGGCCCGGATCAAACCACACAGTGCCATCTACCGTCGGAATGCCCATGCGATTTCCATAATCACGAACACCCTGCGCGACGCGTGTCAGCACGCGGCGTGGTGGCAAACACCCATTTGGGACATGCTCGGTATCAAGTGGAGCGACACAGAATACATCGGTTGCGGCAATCGGCCTCGCGGCGAGCCCAGTGCCAATGATGTCACGAATGCATCCGCCAATTCCAGTTGCAGCGCCGCCATATGGCTCGAGCGCCGATGGGTGGTTGTGTGTCTCGACCTTGAAACACACCGCATGATCATCGTCGAAGGCCACAATGCCGGCGTTATCAACAAAGACCGAAAGGCACCAGTCGGACATGCCATCGTCCATGAGTTGGTGCGTGGCTGATGCAACGGTCGACTTCAGCAAGTTGTTGATGCGAATACGGCCATCGGAAAGTTCGTCGCTTCCAGGAACCGGTTGGCCCCCTGGCAATTCGCCGCTGTATTCAACGGTGGCCTTGAGCGTCTTGTGCACACAGTGCTCGGACCACGTCTGCGCCAGCGTTTCGAGTTCAATATCACGTGGCTCACATCCGCGGTCACAGAAATGATTCTGAACAGCCTGCATTTCATCGAGGCTCAAAAACAAGTGCGCTTCGCGGCTCAACGTGGTTAGGGCAGCATCATCGAGATCACGAATCGGTACCTCGTGAACCGTCATATCGTGTTGATGGCCAGACTCAAACGCGTCTGGTGAAAGAGCCCCCACGTGCACATCATGAATGAGTGGGTTTGCGAAACATGCAGATGCAAGCGTCATCGCATCTGACTCATCAACGCCATTCATGTCATACCTGCATCCGGTCCGAACTCGAACGGCTTGCCCCACCATTGCAAACACGGCGGCTTCAACGGCATCAGCGGCCGGGTCCATTACGCCAGGCAATGGCAACACTTCAACAAGTGTGTCTGCAATTGACGGCGCGGCGCCAATGATGAGTTCATCGGTCACGGGATGTGCGAGCAATGAAGACGCGATCTGTTGAACGGTTTCGTCCGTTAAATCGCCTTCAATCAAATAGACGCTCGATGTATGCACCGAGGTTGGACACATGATGTGACCGGATGACTTGATCGTAGCCAGCGCAGCGATGCCTCTTGGATCACCAGCTTCTTCGCGTGGTCGCACTTCGATACGATGCACTGTCACGTCACTACTCCTGCTCAAACATTTCAGCTTGCTGTTTCGCCAACAGGTCACACCGCTCGTTGTCGGGGTGACCAGTGTGCCCCTGCACCCAGTTGTACGTCAGTTTCAAGCGAGTCCGTTCCACATCAAGAGGACGCCAAAGGTCCTCATTCTTCACGGGCTTCCGGCCGCTCGTCTTCCAACCCCGGCGTTTCCAATTGTCCATCCACTCGGCGAGGCCTTGCAAGACATACTTGCTGTCGGCCCAGACATCGACCTGTGCTCCGTCAGGAACCGTCCTCAGACCCTCCAATACGGCGGTCAATTCCATGCGGTTATTGGTTGTTTGGGGCTCACCACCGGCCAAAACGACCTCTTCACCATCGTCAGAGAGGGGTCGAATCACGCAGGCCCAGCCCCCTGGCCCGGGATTACCCAGGCAAGCTCCATCTGTATGCAACTCGACGTGAAGACTCGATTTGATCACTGCCACGGGCTCCTGAGAGATCGGCAGTCTATTCAGAATCGCGCCACTTGGTGTGCTCCGCCAAAGTGTCCACATTGAGCCCCTCACGCCGCGTTTTGAGGTGATGAGCAAGTACCGTCCACGAGTTATCCACAGAGCCAACGACTCATCGTGGCCTTCCAAGGTCCGATATGACACGCAACTCCGGCGGATTTCCGAAGTTAGGCCAATCAAATCCGCAACGGCCCTCAATCACTTCAATGACGGGCCCAACTTGCAATGCTCGGGTTCGCGACGAGCGAATTGCCTGTACTGCCGCCATTTTCGGACTCGGTCTTGATACACTGCTCGGCTCGCCTCAGCGGCGGATATGGAGTCCCAATGCCCACGATCAATCAGCTTGTCCGCAACCCCCGACGCAGCCCAAAGGCCAAGTCGAACGTACGTGATCTCAACGCCTGCCCGCAAAAACGTGGGGTGTGCCTTCAGGTACGAACGGTAACGCCAAAGAAGCCAAACTCGGCACTTCGTAAGGTTGCTCGTGTTCGCTTGTCCAACGGCAAGGAAGTTTCCGCCTACATCGGCGGCGAAGGCCACAACCTCCAGGAGCACTCCATCGTGCTCGTTCGCGGCGGTCGTGTGCGAGACCTTCCAGGCGTGCGATACCACGTGGTCCGCGGCAGCCACGACACCCTCGGTGTTGACGGCCGAAACAAGGGACGCTCCAAATACGGAACAAAGCGCACAAAGAAGTAGCGCACATCTGACATACACAGCGTTCGCCATGTGGCAACGCAGGCAAGTAATCGGTTGAACACGACGCTCAATCGGTGAACACAAAGCCCGCCTCGCGGGCAGTTGAGCCAAAGAAGGAGGCCTCTCATGGCCGGTCGAATTACAGCATCCGAAAAGCAACTGCAACCCGATCCTCGCTATGGCGACAGGGTCCTTGCAAAGTTCATCAACTGCGTCATGCTCGATGGCAAGAAAGCCGTCGCGCAACGCGTGGTCTATGACGCGCTCGATCGCATTCAGGCCAACCTCGACAAGGGCAAGCGAGAGGGCATGCCCGAGACTGCCATCGACGCATTCCGTTTGGCCATTGACAACGTCAAGCCAAACGTCGAAGTCCGCTCCAAGCGAGTCGGCGGTGCCAACTATCAGGTTCCAATGCCAGTGACCCAAAAACGACGCCAGAGCTTGGCGTTCCGTTGGATCATTACGGCTGTCCGAAGCGAAAAGGGAAAGCCAATGGCCGCCTGCCTCGCCAAGGAACTCTTTGATGCTGCCAATGGTGACGGCAAGGCTTGCACCGTCCGCGAGCAAACGCATCGCATGGCCGAAGCCAACAAGGCGTTCTCTCACTTCGCGTGGTGAACCTTGAGTCGGACAGTGCAGCATCCATCGGTCGGTATCACCGACAGATGTTGCTGCCCGACTTTGGTCCTGAGCGTCAAGAGCAACTCGAAGACGCCACCGTGCTGGTTGTGGGTTGTGGTGCGCTTGGATGCGGCGTTGCAGACCTTCTTGCCCGCGCAGGCGTGGGAACGATTCGCATCGTCGACCGCGATATTGTCGAGCAGACCAATCTGCAGCGTCAGGTCTTGTATTGCCAAGCTGACGCCGACGCATCACGCCCTAAGGCATTGGCTGCGGCCGAGCGACTTCGAGCGGTCAATCCAACGATTGACATCGAACCAGTCATCGATGACTTTCGTGCCAGCAATGCTGAAGACATCGCTGCGGGCATGAGCTTGCTCATCGATGGCCTTGATAACTTCGACGCCCGCTATCTGCTCAATGATCTCGCCGTCAAATATGGCCTTCCGTACATCTACGCTGGCGCAGTTGGCACCGGCGGGTTGGTGATGCCAATCCTGCCACGCTCAATTCAGCAGGGCCGCTCAATCACCTGGACGAGCAGTCAAGCGACGCCCTGCCTTCGGTGCATCTTCCCTGAGCCTGCCCCAGCCGGATCGACCCCCACCTGTGACACCTCTGGCGTCCTCGGTCCCACCATCGCCGCGGTTACCGCGCAGCAGGCGGCCATTGCGCTCTCGCTTCTCATTGGCCGAATTGACGGGATTGATCGCTCAATGCACTCGATTGATCCGTGGACGGGGGAGGATCGGCGGATGCAAACCGGGACGCCCCACAACATGTGCCCATGCTGCCACGACCGGGTCTTTGAGTGGCTAGACGGCGATCGCGAACGACGAACCGAGGCGATCTGCGGGCGAGACACTGTTCAGATCCTTCCCGGGCCACCGAGCTGCATTGACCTCGAGTCCATGGCGACTCGACTCGCTGAGCATGGCACGGTCCACTGCGATGAATATGCCCTCCGTGTGGATCTCAACCACGACGCGGTCCGTATTACGATCTTTCCGGACGGCCGCGCACTCATCGGCGTTGGAGATCCGATTCAAGCACGCACGCTGTACGATCGGTTCATCGGTTCGTGAGCGTACTATTCCTTCATGAACCCAACACTCACCCAAATGCACGATCATCGTTCCATCCGCGCCTATACAGGCGAAGTGGTGCCTAAGTCTGAATTGCAAGCCGCATTTGAAGCAGCACAGTGTGCCGCCACAAGCGCGAACGTACAGGTGTATAGCGCTATTCATGTGACCGACCCGGACCTGCTTGCAAAACTCGTGGTAATCAGCGGTGGCCAAGAAAAGGTGGCCCAGTGTGGCACCTTCCTCGTTATCTGTGGAGATATGCGGCGGCATCACTTGCTTGCCCAGTCTGCTGACTGCGCCTGCAAAGAGAACTTGGAGTCGTTCCTATTATGCACCGTTGATGCCTCACTCTTTGCCCAGAACCTTGCGCTCGCTGCCGAGTCACTCGGCTGGGGCACCTGTTTCATTGGCGGCATTCGCAATGATCTTGCTGCGGTTGGCGCCGTGCTCAACCTTCCTCAAGGCGTATATCCGTTCTTTGGTCTTTGTATTGGCCGCGCCGCAGAGGAGCCGTGGAAGCGGCCGCGACTTCCTCAGCAGGCCGTGCTCTTTGAGAACGAGTATCCAAGCGACGAAAGTTTGCTCGAATTGATGTCGTCCTATGACGACGATATGGCCGGGTATTACGAGAAACGTGGTGCAACGGGACGCCGGTGGATTGGGCAAATGGAGCAATTTTTCACAACGCCGCGCCGTACTGGCGACCGATCGTTCTACGAGTCACAGGGCGCATCCCTCGAATGAGCCGCGAGAGATCCTTCTGCCAATGAAAAAGGCTCCCCAGCGGTCCAAAGCACGGTAGCCTCTTTCTCAGGAGACTCCACGTATGCCTATTACTCGCCGCACTATTCTTCGAACCGCCGCAGCATCACCCCTGATGCTGCCCGCGTTGTCATGGGGTCGTGCTATTGGCTCGAATGATCGGCTCAACATGGCCGTCATCGGAACAGGTGGCATGGGAACAGGTCATCTCAGAAGTCTTGTTAATCGCGAAGGTGACGACAACCTCAACGTGATACGGGTGTGCGATGTCTACCGACGAAGATTGGACAACGCAGCCCAGATCGCCTCACTTGGCGCAGCCAAAGCCACCATGGAATACGAACGCGTACTCGATGACCCCGACGTCGATGCTGTCGTCATTGCGACGCCCGATCACTGGCATACCAAGATTGCCATCGAAGCAATGGACGCAGGCAAAGATGTCTACTGCGAAAAGCCGCTCTCTCACACTATTCCACAAGCACTCGCCTGTCGCAATGCCGTCCACCGCACCGGTCGCACATTGCAGGTTGGGCCCCAGGGCACGAGCAATGGCAACTTCTGGGCTGCTGGACAAGCGATTCGTGAAGGTCGCATTGGTAAGCCAACCTGGAGCCAGGGCGCCTACTGCCGCAACTCGCGAGGTGGTCAATTCAACTGGCATATCGACCCTGATGCCGGCCCCGCCAATGCGGCCGACAAGGCTGGCTATGTCTGGTGGGATCGCTGGCTCGGCCACGAGCACGGGCTCGCCCCCAAGATTGACTGGAACGCCGATCACTTCTTTCGATTCCGCAAGTACCTCGCATACAACGGTGGGCTCGCGACGGATCTCTTGTACCACCGACTCGCCCCGCTGCTGCTGGCCATCGAAGGCCACGATGGAGCCTACCCAAAGCGGGTGGTCGCAAGCGGCGGCACCTATCTCGAGAAGGACGAGCGAGACATCGCCGACACCTTCTTCATGATGGTCGACTACCCCTCGGAACACACCATTGTGCTCTCAAGCGTCATGACCAATAACGACACCTGGCCCACCGTTATTCGCGGCCAGTACGGCACCATGGAGTTTGGCAATGGTCTAGACCTGTCCGAGCAATCTCCCTGGTGGGAGGAATTCCGGACCGCCAATGACCTGCTGACCATTCACGCCGAGGGGAAACCCACGCCCAAGCCTGGTGCCGCATCGGCCCACATCGATCCTATGGACCGCAGAGACCACATGGGCAATTTCCTCGATGCCGTCCGAAAGGGCGACCGACTGGCTTGCAATGTGGATCTTGGTTGCGCCACGATGGTGGCTATCAAGATGGCTGTGGATGCCTGGAAGCAGGACCAAGTCCTGCTGTGGGACCGCGACAGCGAAGTCGTGATCCGAAGCTGACCAAATTCCAGAACATATGCCCTAGCAACGCCGTAGCAACCAATTCTCAGCCCAGATTCTCACCTGCAATCCCTCGCCGGTGTAGGATTGGCCCTCGCACTCTCAGGGGAGGGACGAAATGACTCAACACGTGTTCAGGAGACACACCATGCGTACACCAATCATGCTGGCTGCCATTGGCGGACTCAGTATCGCCGCCATGTCACTCGCGGCCGACACCGTCGACGGCGCCAATGCCCAGATCGACACCCGAGTTGCCGCCACAAACGGCTCCTCAAAGCCAGAATTCCCAAAGTACGACACGGTTATCAAGAGCAATTACAACAAGGTTGTTTCAACCGCCGACGGCAAGCCCGGCATGTACACCCTGTACGTGGACAAGAAGACCGGCGGCGTTCTGGCAGAACTGCCTCGCAACTACGCGAAACAGAACATCTTCTTTGCCTACACCATCTCTGGCGGCATCCCTCAAGCAGGCGTGCAAGCCGGTGACATGTATGCACACTGGAAGAAGTTTGGCAAGCGGCTCGCCCTTATTCAGCCCAACTATGCGGTCCGCTCAACGGGCGACAAGCAGTCGAGAGCTGGCACTAAACGAGTGTTTACCGATACGGTCATTCTTGATGTCCCAATCAAGACGATTGGCCCTGGCGGCGGTCCGGTCATCGACCTGACTGACCTGCTCGTTAAGCAGTCGTCGAAGTTCTTTGGCTCCGCGACATCTGGGGCCAACACACGGCTGGCCACTGTTGAGAAAGCGAAGGCCTTCCCCAAGAATATTGAACTCGCTTTCGGCATTCCTTTGCGCGGTGGCAAGCTCGGCACACTCGCATATTCGATCGCAGAGATTCCTGAGAACACCGGCTACAAGCCACGCGTTGCTGATGAACGCATTGGTTACTTCACAACTGCTCACCGTGACATCGGCGACGCCTCAGTGGAGAACCCATGGAAACGCTACGTCAACAGATGGGATCTCAAAAAGGCTGACCCCAAGCTCAAGATGAGCCCGCCCAAGAAGCCCATCGTCTTCTACGTCGAGCACACCACGCCCGTGCGATATCGCCGCTGGGTACGTGATGGCATTCTTGAATGGAACGAGGCCTTCGAAAACATCGGCATCGTAAATGCCATCGAGGTCTATCAGCAGGATGCCGACACCGGCGCCCACATGGAGAAAGACCCGGAAGATGCCCGCTACAACTTCTTCCTCTGGACAAACGCGGACATGGGTTTCGCGATTGGCCCCAGCCGAGTACACCCAAAGACCGGTGAAATTCTTGATGCTGACATCGTCATGGACGAAGGATTCATCAACGGTTGGTCCAAGACCTGGAAAGACCTTATTCCTGAAGCAGCGCTCGAGGGCTATGGACCAAACGCCTTGGCCTGGCTCGCTGAGCACCCCGAGTGGCATCCCCGCGTCTTGCTCGCAGACCAAGCCGACCGCTCAGAAGTGCATCAGCAACTGGCTCGTGAATCGCAGATGCGCGCCGCCGGCATACTGTCTGGGTTCGCAAGTCCAACCATCAAGACAGACTTGATTGGTGACGAGCGATACGACGGCCTCATCGGTCGCGTCAGCCAGATCAACGGCAACTGCCAGCACGCTGCGTGCAAAGCCATGGATGTTGCCATGGTTCGACTCAATCCCAATCTCATAATTGGAATCAACAAGCCAAAGCTCAATATCTTCAAGGCCAACGACCCAGTTTCGGGCACGTGGTATGGCTCAATTGAAATGGCTGCTCCAGATGGCACCTCCCATGCCATGGACCTCACACTTGACTTGACGCTCTCGGAGGACAACTCTGTCAGCGGCACCGCTGAAATGGGCATGTTCGGAACCATTGATATGCAAGGCGACTGGTCACCAGCCGACAGCCAGCTCACGCTGTATCCAGCTGATGAAGAAGAGGGCGAAGACGCGCTCATCGTGACCATCGACGATGGCAATATGACCGGCGGCATGACCGAAGGTGAATTCAGCATGTCGCTCACTGCGTCACGTTCTGGTAACGATGACTCCGATGCTTCAGACGAGACTGCAGACAGTGATAATGACGCTGCTGATGAAAGCGTTGAACTCGCTGAGGGAGAAGACGGCGACGAGACCGAAGAGGATGCTGAGGAAGAAGAAGTTGTCGAAACTGCCTCAAAGGACTCCTCTTCCAAGAAAACGAAGGGACAATACCTTGATGGAGTCCCCGAGGAATTCATTGGGCCAATGCTCCGCGAAGTCGTCATGCATGAAGTCGGGCACACGCTCGGCCTCCGGCACAACTTCAAGGGCAGCACAATTCACACACTTGAGGAAATCAACAGCGAAGAATTCGCTGGTCAACCACACTCTGGCTCGGTCATGGACTACCTGCCCATCAACATCAACTATGAACTTGGTGAGACCCAGGGCGACTGGACGCAGGTCACGGTTGGTCCATATGACATGTGGGCGATTGAGTACGGCTACACCGCGAAGAACCCAGAGAAGGTTCTGAAACGTGTCTCCGAACCTCAACTCGCGTACGCAACGGACGAAGACACGTCTGGTCCAGACCCCCGTGCTCGTCGGTTTGATAATGGCGAGAACCCACTGATCTATGCCGAATCACAGATTGCCCTCGTCCAGCACCTTCGCTCCAAGATCTTGGACGAGATGGTAGAAGACGGCGAAAGCTGGTCAGAGGCTCGCAAGGCCTATGACATGTTGCTCAACAAGCAACTCGGCGCCATCAATATTGCGGCCAACTGGATTGGCGGCAGTTATCTGAACCGTGACAAGAAGGGCGACGCGGGTGACCGCGATCCAATCGTTCCAATTGAAGCCGAACAGCAACGACACGCAATGCAAATTGTCCTCGACAACACCATGCGAGATGATGCCTACGGCTTATCTCCTCAGTTGCTCCGTAGCATGACGGTCGACAAGTGGTGGGATGATGGCGGCATGCGGTACATCTTCCAGGATGCCACCTATCCCATCCACGATCGGATTGCAAGCATCCAGGCCATGGCCATGAACGGAGTCCTCAACCCGCAGACGCTCAACCGTGTCTACGACAACGAATTCCGCGCAACGGACGATGAAGATGTCCTGACCGTTCCTGAAGTGCTCAACACCGTTCGTGATTCAGTCTGGGGCGAACTCGATGGCGGCCCACAAGGCAGCTACACCGCTCGCTCGCCATACATCACAAGTTTGCGTCGCAATGCCCAGCGTGAGCACATCAACCGGCTCATCGATCTGAGCATGCCATCGGGCAGTGGCTTCTACACCGCTCCAGTGTCGAACCTCAGCCGCATGCAACTGCGTGAGCTCAAGGGTTCGATTGACAGCGCAACGCGTCGCAAGGGCGCAAACCTCGATCCATACTCCCAAGCTCACCTCGCAGAGGCAAGCTCACTCATTGACCGGGCTCTCAACGCCCAGTACCTCTACAACACCGACGACATCGCCGGGGGTGGTGGTGGCTCGATGTTCCCATTCATGGGACAACCAGCCAACAACGCCGACGCCTCGTCGAACTGATCCCCGTCTCCTGACCAAAACGCAGCAGGCTCGCCCCCCGGGGCGGGCCTGCTGTCGTACACGGCAATAGGGCCAAGCCCCATACCAGGGGATCAGCCAAACGAGCTCAACTACGATGTTGCCCCGGTGTGGCGACCGACCCCCGATTTTGCCGCAAGGCCTCGCCCCGCTACCCTGCCCGCATGATTCCCACTCTTCTTGCTGGTATTCCCTCCACCAATGACACCCTTTTTCACGCCATCCGCTTTTCGGCGGGTGATCCGGCGGCATTGATTGAAGGTAGCGGCGAACGATTACTCATCATCCGTGATATCGAAATGGATCGGGCCAAAGCTCACGCGCGAGTTGATCGCGTGGCCTGCCCAGCAGACTTCATGCCTGAGGGTGGGTTGTCTGGTGACCGCGAAACGGCCACCGCCCAAGCGACCGCCGAAGCAGTCCGACACTCAAGCGCAACGGCCGTGCGATCTGACCGCACGCTCCCACTGTCATTCGTAGAAGCCCTTCGCGATGCGGGTATTGAAGTTGAATATGACGCCGACCTTGGAGTGCGGGAGCGACGAAGCAAAGATGACGAAGAACTCGACTCACTTCGAGCCTCGCAGGCCGCAACCCAAGCGGCCATCGCCATGGCGTGCGAAACAATTGCAGGGGCGACAGCAGATACTGATGGTCTACTTCAACATGATGGCGATGCCCTGACCTCTGAACGTGTACGCCGCATGATTGATGTTTTCTTACTCGATCGCGACCACGACAATCCAAGCAGCATTGTCGCAGGTGGACCACAAGGTGGCGATTGCCATAACTCCGGACATGGCGCACTGCGTACCGGAGAACCCATCATCATTGATGTCTTCCCTCGTTCCAAGACCACCAAATACAACGGTGACTGCACTCGCATGGTGGTGCATGGCGAAATCCATCCAACGGTCACACGGATGTATGAAGCTGTACTCGCCGCAAAGGTCGCGGGTGAGTCTGTTGCCAAGACAGGTATCACTGGGCAAGCGCTGCACGAAGCGACCACCGCTGTCATTTCAGCGCACGGCTTTGAGATTGGCCTACCGAGCGAAAGTGACGACCCTGGTCGCATCGCCATGGTTCATGGAACGGGCCACGGTGTAGGACTTGCTGTGCACGAACCACCGCTCCTAGACATGGGTGGCCCCCCACTTGTCTTAGGCGACGTTGTCACCATAGAACCAGGTCTCTACAGCCCAGCCATCGGCGGCCTGCGACTCGAAGACATGGTCGTCGTGACCGATGAGGGCTGCGAAGATCTGGGGACAGGCCTCCAACTTGGAATGAGTTGGGCGTAGCGTGGCTACGCCGCGTCCGGCATCACAGGCGGCATCGGCACAGCAAGCACCTCTGAGACAACGCGGACCATTTCGGCTTCGTCGACCGTAGTCTTGCCATCATGCTCCACAACACCAACAACTGCTTCAAGCAATCGCTTTCGCTCAGCAAAGGCGAGCGTGCGAAGATCATGGACTGCTGCATTGATGGACTTGATAGAAACTCCCGCGAGCCCGCCCCCGGGTGAGCTGATGCCGAGGCTCCGGCATGCTTCAGACACTGCCGTGCCCGCTTCATCATGCTCGCTCGTCCCCGCTGTGGCAGCCACCGACAAGATGGACTGCACAGACCCCTCAATAGACTTGACCGAAGCCTTCGCCCGGTGACTCGCCTCACCACTGCGATCAAGCATCGCATCAACAAGAATCGCCACAATCCACTCGAAGCGACTGACGTGCTTGTCAGCGGCCACGAGCGCCTCCACCATTGTCTGCAATTCGCCCGCCTGCGTTGTCGATAAAGCCTGCAGCGCTGGTGAAGTAAGGTCGAGAAGTGGAACACGTGCTGCTACAGGCAATGTGGCCAGCAACGGAAGAAGTTTCTCGGCATACTTCGCTTCAGCCTCGGGCAAGAGACGTCCAATCGCAGCACGCTGCGTCGCAATCGCCGCCTCATCCGTGCCGCCCTCATTCATCAGCATGGCTGCAATCAATGCCCGCGCTGACCGAGGTGTCCGCGCAGCCACGCGGAGTTCATCCGGAATAGAATCGAGAAGCTGGCGTGTCCAATCCATAGAGATCGCCCCAACCTCGCCTGCGTGACTAATCGCCTCT
>JABJQE010000286.1 GCA_018663565.1 Phycisphaerae bacterium | reverse complement strand
CGAGCAGGCCTATGTCACCGCGTCGGTGTGTTCGCCTAGCCGAGCCGGCTTAATCACCGGGCGCTACCAGCAGCGAATCGGATACGAGCACAACATTCCCGTCGGGGGTTCTCATGGACTTCCCGGCGACACGATCACGATTGCCGATCGTTTGCAGCAGGCCAGGTACACCACCTCGGCCATCGGCAAGTGGCACCTCGGATACAAGCCCGAGATGCGCCCGCTTGAGCAGGGCTTTGACCGGTTTCACGGCCTGCTTGCGGGAAGCCGCCACTACAAGCCCTATGACAACGACACCAAGCGAGGGAACTATCGCGTGCGAGTTGACGATGAAGTTATCGCTGACGAGCCGGCGACCTTTGCGTGGTTCACGGACTATCTCGGTGAGGTTGCCAGCGAGCAGATTCGGGAATTGGCCCCAAGCGGTCCATACTTCATGTACTTGTGTTTCACGGCCCCACACACACCCATGCAGGCTTCGCCCGAGGATTTGGCCGCAGTTGGTGGGGAGCCATCCAAACGCAAGACGTATCGCGCCATGCAGCGAGCACTTGATCGCGCGATCGGTGAAGTGGTCAGTGCTGTCGATGCGTCAGGAGAGGCCGACAACACCATCATCTGGTTTGTCAATGACAACGGTGGCGCCACAAACAATGGTTCGGACAACGGCCTACTTCGAGGCATGAAGGGCTCAAAGTTTGAGGGTGGAGTTCGGGTGCCCATGCTGCTGCGATGGCCGGGCGTGACGCAGCCGGGCCAGTTCTATCTTCCAGCGGTCAGTACATTGGACATGGCGGCCACGGTGCTTGGGGCTGCCAATGCCAATGCGTCGGATATTGACGGTGTTGACTTGCGGCCGTTTCTTGTGGGGGAAGATCGATCCAAGCCGCACGAGTTTCTGTACTGGCGACGTGGCCCAGTCGCGTCGGTTCTACAGAATGGCCGGTGGAAGTTAATTCGCGTGGAGAATGATCAGTACATGCTCTTTGATATCAGCGATGATGTGACCGAACGAATCGATCTGGCGCCCCTGTACGCAGCGCGGGTTGCCCGGATGCGGAAGGCGTTGGAAGTGTGGGAATCACAGATGCAACCACCTGCTAGTGCTTCGGGTGAACGATGGCGCACCAATCAAATCAAGAAGCATCAAGCGAATGTGGATTCTCGGGCGAAGGAACGTTCGCTTCCCTGACCCACTCGGCGTTCAGTGATCTGCATAGTCGAGCAGGAATCATGCCCATCCACGGGTCTTCCAACCTGCGAGGCCAAGTCGGCCCGCAGCATCTGCGTATTCACGGGGTGTTGTGGTTTCGGCACTCAGATGGCGGTGCATTGTTCCTAAAGAGGTACGCAAGACCATCTTTAGATACTGTTGCAGGTGACCTACCACGAGGCTAAAAAAAACCTCACCGAACGTCCTATAGGCATGATTCAAACACGGGTGGGGATGCAAACCGAGCCCTTTGCGTAACGAGCATTATTGGGCAGGCTCTGTACCTTCGGAAAGATTCAATGAGACCCAGGCGAATTCACTTCTATGAGGGCCGATCTTAAGCTCTACTGCAATGCAATAACAACCACGTTCAGGCCTCCCAACGGGGCAGAGGATGCAAAGAGAGAGATAACTATGCGATTGGCCTGGCTGCTCACCACTACAACTATCTCGTTGCTTGCCGGAACCAGTGCCGCCCATGCGGAAGTCTGGGATGGGCTGACTCTGTATAACCCAATCAATGGGAGTAGCTCAAATAGAGTGAGCTTGATCAACAACGATGGCCAAGTCATCCATCAATGGATAGGCGCTGATGCCATCGCGAGTACCCCCTACCTCCTTCAGGGGGGTGACATCATGCGGCCATGCCAAGCGAATGGGCCGATGAATTGTGCTGCCAAGGGAGGGCGTGTTCAAAAAATCGCCATGGACGGCACGATTCTGTGGGACTTCACGTTGTCTGATGCAGACAATCAGCCACATCACGACATCTGTGTCATGCCAAATGGAAATGTTCTCCTATTGGCGTACGAACGAAAAACACAAAGTCAGGGACAAGCTGCTGGACGGCAAGGGCTCAATAGCGAGATATGGCCTGAGCAGATACTTGAGGTACAGCCAACTGGTCCCCTCAGTGGCACGATCGTCTGGGAGTGGCATTTGTGGGACCACATGATCCAGGGCGTGAGTTCGAGTTATCCCAACTTTGGTGTGTTCTCCGAGCATCCAGAGAAGTTTGACATCAACATTGGCCAAGTTGGCCAAGGTCCAAGCCCGGGAGACTGGTTGCACTGCAACGCTTTGGACTACAACCCGATCCTAGATCAGATCGTCATTAGTTCGAATTCCTGGGATGAGATCTTCGTCATTGATCATGGCATCTCGACTGAAGAAGCGGCGGGCCCCGCAGGCGACATCCTGTATCGCTGGGGGAACCCCTCAAACTATGATCGAAGTGGGACTCATGTCCTGTGGAATGTTCACGGCGTGAATTGGATCGATGAAGGCCTGCCTGGTGCTGGGAATCTAATCCTATTCAACAATGGCAATGATGATGGAACCTCTGATCTGATTGAGTTCATTCCGCCGTTGCAAGGCGACGGAACATATGCAATATCCGAGACTGATCCATTTGATCCCGTGCCAGGTGACTACGAATTCTTCTATGAGCAAAGTGGATTTCATGGCGATCACCTTTGTGGGGTGTACCGGCTCCCAAATGGCAACACCATCGCAACTGATGGTCCAGGCGGGGAGGTGCGTGAGATCAATGCAGCTGGACAGATTGTCTGGCAGCACATGACATCAAGCCCGATCATGAGAGCCGTGAAGTACCCAGCCGATATCCTCGAACCGGCCGCGTCTTGCGAGGGGGACGTTACTGGCGATGATCATGTGGGTGTTGATGACTTGCTGCTGATCGTCGCCAACTTTGGCGGGGCATCCTCTGAGGGTGACGCGAACGGTGATGGAGTAATCGATACCACGGATGTTCTGCTGGTACTTGCTCAGTGGGGACCATGTCAGTAACCGACTAACCGGGGCCCCTGCCCTAACACACCACCCCACAGCACCTCCGTATTCACGGGGGTGTTGTTCTTTAGATGGCGGTGCATTGCTCCTAAAGAGGTACGCAAGACCATCTATAGAAACAGTTGTTGACCT
>JABJQE010000285.1 GCA_018663565.1 Phycisphaerae bacterium | reverse complement strand
TCCGGCTCGATCGGATCGCCGCCAAGCATCTCCCCCAGTCGAGGTCGAAAGATCTCCGCAACTGCCGCCTGTAGTGCCACCGCGTGCTTTCCGAGAACCACTGCCACGTGCAGGTTCTGCGGATGCGCGCCAATGCTCGCATGGAGAGACACGACGCCGGTATGCTCATCGAGCAGTAACGCACTCAGGTCAGCGTTTCTGTTGATGAACGCAATCGCCTTCAACACCGACGGCGTCGACTCGACGTTCTCGAGAATCGGCGTCTCGATGTCCACCCGCGACATTGCCACATCATGCGACATCACCGCCGGCCTCGCCTCTACTCGCTGGCACAATCGATGCGGCCACCAGCGGTACCCACGCTCCATCTGTTCGTAATACTCCGGCTCATCGGTATTCATAGCGACGCGAAGCTCTTCGCACAGCATTGGACCGATGTCCTGCGTCATGTCAGACACCGGACCGAAGCTGCCTGTTCCGGAATTGCTCATTGCTGGCCCCTCTGTATGACCAGACAATAACACGAATCGCCACACCCACCTACGCAGAAGCCGGCAGGCAGCGGCCGGTAGGTACGCATCCGCGCCCGCCACGCCTCGAACTTCCCTCGCAGCATGGCCTCCCACAGACCCCTGAGTGGGCGACCGGTCCACGGGGGTCCGCCCGCATGCCAATGCAGAAGCGTCGCGTCGGCGCGGTCGGCACGCTCCTGCTCGGCGGCCAACTGGCGCTCATACATGGACAGACAGGGCGAACACATCCTCCGACCGCCGTTGCAGTTGAGCTGCGGAAGACGGAACAACTCAGCGCATCGGCTGCAGGCGGCCCGGATGTTGCGGCCGTAATAGTCGTACTCAGTACTCATCGCGGTCGGTCCCTTCCGCCTACTCGGCCTGCTGCGCTTCCATCTGACACTTCAGACGCTTCGTGCCAGAATGATCCGGACCATGCAGGTTCAGTTTCCACTCGTACCGTTCCTTGAACATGATCAACTTCGCTCCTCGGCATCACACCGGGCACCGCCGTCTTCCTCTTTGTGTGCGTTGTCCGTAGTCTTCCTAGAACTCGACCGAACACCCGTGAACAACACAGGTCCTGATCCGAATATCTCATCCCATACTGCCCTCATCTCCGGATGTGGATTTTCTACCGTGTAATGAGGCACTCCCAACTGCTTGCACTTCTCCGCTAGGCGAGCGTGGAACTCGGACGTCGGCTTTGGGCGATCTGAGTGATTTGATTGTGTTTCTGACATGCTGCTCATGCTCCTGTTGATTGAACGCAAATTCCTGTTCGAACTATTGATGACGACTTCGTCATATTGATCCTGTAAGGCTACGCAGGCCTCTGTTTCGTACGTCATTCAACGCTGCGCTAAGTACTGGACTCCCCGCGTCGATTCGATGCTGCCAACTCAAGCCGCTCAGCCATTTCACTGAATCGCTTGAGCAACTTCTTCCGTACACCCCAGGTGATCGTCCAACTCACATGGAGAAAACCATCGGCTGAACCGCAGTCGTCCTCTTCATCGTCGAATGATTCTTCTACCCACTCCGTTTCAAGCTCGGTGTTGCCGCCGAGAGCCCCGACATGAGGTTCGATGCTGTCGTACCACTCGGAGTAATCACAGTTGCGGGTCACGATGGCGTTCACAGGAATCTTGTGGCCTGCGATTTCGTCCATGCACTGCCAATCGATGTCAGCATTCTTGGCAGATTTATACGCCAACGAGAGCACCTCCATCACCTCTACAAGATCTGGGCTGAAATGCCTGAGCCAAGCACCGGCCTCCGCGGACTCCCCCCACGAAACACCTTCGTTTGGATCGCTGCACCCACCGGCAAGCCCCCACTCGCTGTCGTCCGATGGCTCAGCAGGTTTCTCTGGTGCTTTGGATCGCCTCTCTGCCTCCTTCGCTGCTGCTTTTGCTTCATCGCGATCAGCCCGCCGACGCGCCTCGGCTTTCTCCTTGGCTTGGGCAAAACTAAATCCGTCCCGCTCACACAACTCTCTGGCCGTGTCCTCCTCGCCGCTGAGGATCAGACGAACGAGGCCCTCCCGCATCATGTCCGTCGGGCTGCTGTAGCCAAATGACCCCACCAGATCGCGATCGTCGTCCTCAAAGCGATCATCCTGTTTCGTAGTCGTGTTATTACTCATGTCGATGCTCCTCTTTTTGAGGCGGACGAATCCGCCATACATTCAGTGTGTCTGCTTCAAAATGTTGTCGATCGCAGCCTGCGCGCTGCACAAGTGCTCAAAGAGCGAAGCGATGGCGTCGTAGTCGGCGTTCACCGAGCCACAGTCCGCCGCTTCGACCGCCGCCTCGACATCCTCGAGCGTGCGGAAATCTGAGCCGAGAAACTCACGATCCGTTCCGATGAATGGCTCGGTCATCTCCTGCCATAGGCTCACCCCACCAGATGCGTTCGAGTCGGCAATGATCCTGATGTCATACCCCGTCACAAAACAGGTGCCAACGCCACCCTCTTCGCAGTACCCGCCCCCATATCCGACTACGCGCGATTCGGGGCGAAGCGAGCGAATTCGTTCCCACCAACCACCCGAAACGCGGATGCTCAGTGCTCGCGGCACACAGCCAAGGCCGGCAGCCCGCATGGACCGCGCCCAGTCAGTGATCGCGTCGATGCTGCCATCGGCAACCGAACGCCACCGCGAAGACTGTCTGATGTGCTGCTCGAACACTTCCCAGTAGAAGTTGCCGCGATAGTCCAGACGCCACGTGCGACGCCCGTGCTCGGCAAATGTCGATTCAAATTTCAGATTGCGTGTCATTAAAATCCTCCTGTGACATGCGTCGTCCTTACTCGGTCAGTTCATTCGGCCACAGCACTCTCTATCACGCTTCCTCACACTCCTCCTCCTCCATTCGCGCACGCTCCCACGCAGCGAATCTCGCCTCGTACCAAGCGTCGATCTGCGGGTAGAACTGGGAACTCACGTAGAGATACGCGCAAGGATCGCGGTCCGCATCTAGGGCATCCCACCAACACGACGTGATCCAGTCGCCAGTCTCACTTCGGATATTGGACAGAACATCGGCGAGCTCTCTGAACGTCAGCGGCTGCTTGGACGCCCGTCGGTTGAGCGACATGCCGCCGAAGTGCGGATTCTGCGAGATGCCATAGGTCAGGCGACCCTTGCAGGGCCTGGCCCAGATCGAAATCTGATCCTGCAGCATGGTCGTCGTCATCGAGATATGCGCGATCTCCACGCGGCCGCCCGCTGTCGAAGTATCGACCGGACACCCATACACCGGGTTGGGCGAGTAGAGCGGGGGCGGTCCGCCGAAGTAACTTGCAGGCCTAAAGGCCCAATCAAAGTCTGATGCCACGATGTCGGTCATAGAGAACCTCCTGCACCAAGGGCAAGGAGGGCTGGCGCCATCGAAGGTGTGTTGCGTTCGCTACCACTCGGCGCAACAACACCTCACCCGATTTTCGACCGAGTCGACGCTTAGAAACGCGCCTGATGTGCTAGCAGTACGTGCTACCGGCACACCTAAAAACGAAACGAACCCGTTTCGTTGCCTCTCGGCCGCATCTGAATCCGCCTGTAATACAGGGTTTTTCGTGCCACCTTGCCCGGGTAGGCAGGTTGGCGAGGGCGCCAGCCCTCTCTTGATGCGTGCGCATTGTACCACATACGACCATCCTTGTCAAGTCTTGCAAAGGTCACATCAATTAGAATGTGTGACATGCCAAACACCATGACACTGGAACGCGCTATAGCAATTGCTGCAGAAGCACATCAGGGCGTATGGCGAAATGACAAGGCCGACAACCTTCCCTACATACTTCATCCACTGACGCTGATGATGCAGATGCGCACTCCATCGACACGCATGGCAGCCGTGCTACACGATGTGATTGAGGATTGTGATGACTGGACCTTTGAGAGACTCGAGTCGGAAGGCTGCCCACCAGATGTGATGGAAGCGCTCCGCTTTCTGACACATCTCGAACCGGAACCCGGCTTCAATATCAAGCGTGATGATGAGACACTCGATGAATTCTTTCAGCGACTCGAAGTCGACTATTTGCAGTATGTCACCCGACTTGCAGACAACTCAATCGCTCGCATGGTCAAGTGGAGTGATTTGAATGACAATATCGGCGACGGCTATCCAACTCGCGAGTGCGACCGCAAGGATCGTCAGCGGTTCAATGCTCGCCTGCAGCGTTACTACAAGGCCAAAGAAATTCTCATCGACCACTGGCCGCAAGACCCCACGCATCCAAGTGCCGGAAGATTCTGCGACTCCGGTATAGGCGAATTCATGAGCACCTGGAGTGTGACGGACAAGGATGGGAATCCAGTGGATATGCCCACTGGGGATTGAAACGTGCTTGCCCGCGCAACAGGCCTCTGTTACTGAAATTGCAAGGCCATCCTGACAGCCCAGTCCCAGTCAGGCCCTCAATAATCCATGACGGTTCCTAGGAAGCCGACTTGCGAGCGAATTCTAGTGGTGATGAGCGGTCAACATCACAGGCATTGCAGATCTCATCGACTATCTCCGCGACATCGGAGTTTGCTTTCTCCTCCGCAAGGAGATACTGCCATGACACTGTCGGGTCAGACCCCATCATCAACTCGAGCAACTGTAGATCTGAACCATAATTGATCCATTGACCAAGATACTTCACCAATTCCGGCCCTGGTTCGGGAGCATAAAACCACATGATGTCATCTTCGAATGCCAAGTCGGACCATGCGTGATAGTGATGGTCTGGCTCAGAGAGTGACAACTCGGCAGAATCGCCCTCTTCGGTTTCGTAGTCCTCAGACCACAGAGCAAGATGGCCGATCATCAAATTCCACTCTGCAACTGAACGTTCAACAAGTGGCCCCTTCGTATACCCCACCATCTCCCAATCATCAGATGGGTATATCTCGGATGTCAATGTCCGCCACAACTCCCATCTGGAGTCATCGACAAGTGCAAGAACAAGCGTGGTGGTCGCCTCACCAGAACTATAGAGATACCTCGAACATAAACCACAAACCGGAGCTTCCTGAACGTACGAGGGCAATGGGTCTGTGTAGCAGGACGCTTCCCCGAATTGTGGGCCGCCATACATGCGGTATGAATAAAACTCGGCCCCTGTACTTGGGTCTATCGCAAACAAAATAGACATGCCATCACTCCTGTCTTTGGGCTCTCGGACAAGCCGCCCTGTCAAACTGATATCAAGCGGTCAATCTACTAGAAAGGCAGAGGGGCTGGGATCGCCCGCGTGCAGCCACTTCCCTCTATATTGATAGATCGCGATCCTGACAAGGAGAAGATCCATGACGACCCAACCGACAATTGCCCCGCTCACCCCGGCCAACGTCCGCGAGGCATGGGCCCATGAAGCACACCACTTCACACCATGGCTGGCAGACAACATCGAGGGGCTGTCACAGGCCATCGGCATTCCACTGGAACTGGAAGGGTGCGAGGTTTCAGTTGATTCCTTCTCAGCTGACATCCTCGCGCGTAATCCGATGGATGACACACGGGTCTTGATCGAAAACCAATTGGAGGGTTCCGACCACACTCACCTAGGCCAGATCATGACGTATTTGGCAGGCCTAGATGCCAAGACCGTGATTTGGATTGCTACCGGGTTTCGCGATGCACATCTCTCAGCCATCAACTGGCTCAACGAACACACCGAAGAAAGCATGGCCTTCTTTGCGATCGAGTTGAAGGTGGTACGAATTGGGGACTCGCCCTATGCCCCCATCTTCGATGTGGTTGCACGGCCCAATGCCTGGGAACGCCGTCTGCACGCTGCCACTTCTGGCAGCGGCGAAGTATCAGAACGCACACGGAAGCGAGCCGAATTCTGGCGAACCTACGTGAACCGAATCCCCGGCGAACTGGATCGGTACGGCAAGGCAGGCCGCGCGAGCAACCGTTGGCAACTTCTTGATGGGCTGGACCTGATCGTCTCCATGTACACCAGCGTGGAAGGTGTTGGCATCTTCATCCGAGGCCTAAGCGGAGCCGATCCGGAGGAAGTGTCACTTCGATTGGAACCACACCAAGAAACACTGATGGCAGCATTGGAAGCAGAGCGATTCGGCAACGTCAACGGGAGCGGGCACTTCCTGCACCAATGGCTGCCAGGCAACTGCGAAGATCCCCCTGATCGCGATCGGTTGATCGACTGGCTGGCTGGGAAGGCTAAGTTGTACGAGTCATCGCTGCGAGAGGCACTTGGGTAGTCCATTCGGGACAAGGGCGACGTGATGGTGAAGCGAGGCAGGATGGGATTTTCAACTTGCTCCTCGTCCTGCGCGCCAGTGGTGACAGTATTGGTGACACCCTTGCCATCACCGCAAGAGATCGACCCTGTTGATGGCGTGAGGTCGGTGGACTTGCACATTGCCAACGTGCATACAGGGCGATTAAATCGTTTCGCGGGCGTTTCACTACGCCTCTCCATCGCGCGGCAGAACCCCGCGATTCCATCTCGCACAAACCACACTACTTGCACACGAAAAAGGCAGCAGCTCCCTCTTTACAAGGGAGCTGCTGGATTTCGATCATCGTTCCTATCGAATTAGTTCAATCAAGGGCAGCCACCCCACATGCCGAACATCGCTACCAAGTCTGCAATGTCGACCGTGCCGTCTCC